>JBJTSG010000317.1:0-12715 GCA_046076505.1 Erythrobacter sp.
ATTCAGGCCGTTAGGCCGTCACATTACGCAGCGAGAGCAAGTGCTTCGTTGTCGTTGGCACTTATTGGTTTTGAGCCTTTAACGGGTTACTCAGCCCGGACGAAAACTACGCTTTTCAACACACGTCGATCCTGGTTCGGCCCCATCAGCTGAGCCGCCCGGTCGGCACGCGATGAGCGCCCCGACCGTCTCGCTCGGCCCAAGTGGTGGAGCCGCCGGGTACTGCCCCCGGGTCCGTTGCATCTATTGCACGCAGCAGTTTATCGTCATAGCCGGCCGAAACCGGCGAGCATCGATATAGCGCGGCAATCCTGAATGTGAAGTGGACGATGGCGCCAAGCGCGAGCCAGCGCCAAGCCCGCGCCAGACCCCGGCCACACCCATCTCACACCCCCGCCAGACCCGGCTCAGGCCCGTCCATACCCCGCCTTGGAGAGTATTTCACGTAACGCCGAGCGGCAGGAGGAGCTTCACTTCTTCAGCGCATCGCGGATCTCGGTCAGCAGCTCGATCTCGGTCGGCCCGGCAGGAGCGGCTTCCTCTTCCTTCTTCGCGAATTGCTCCATCGCCCTGGTCACGTAGCGCACCATCAGGAAGATGACGAAGGCGAGGATCAGGAAGTTGATGATGGTCGAGACGAAGGCCCCGATCCCGAGCACGTTGGCGCCCCCCTGCCGCGCCGCCTCGAGCGGGGCGCCTTCCATAACGGTGCCCGAGAGCACGATGTAACGGTCTGAAAAGTCGATGTTCCCGAAGATCGCGCCGACCAGCGGCATGATGATCTCGTCGGTCAGCGACTTCACGATCGTCCCGAAGGCCGCGCCGATGATGACGCCGACCGCGAGATCGATGACGTTGCCGCGCGCGATGAAGGCCTTGAAATCAGACAGCATGATTGTCCCCTTGTTCGTGCCGTACGCCCGCGTTCTGGCATCACGGCCCGCACCTGCCAAGCCCTCGCGAAGTCCTTCGTCCACCGCTTGAAAGGGGTCGGAGGTGTGCTATATGCGCAATACAGAACGTCAACCGCCGGGCGGCATTGCCCGCGGTCACAGGAGGGACCATCCATGCGCTTTTCCACCATGCTGCGCGGCGCCTTCGCCGCTCTCGCCGCGCTGAGCCTCGCCGCCTGCGGGATCAACTCGGTCCCCACCAAGCAGGAAGCGGCCAAGGCGCAGTGGGGCAACGTCGAGAGCGCGCTCCAGAACCGTTCGGACAAGATCCCGAATCTCGTCTCCGTGGTGCAGGCCGCCGCGATCTCGGAGAAGGACATTCTCCAGGGCGTGATCGACGCGCGCGCCCGGGCGACATCGATCAACATCACCACCGATGATCTGTCGAACCCGGAAGAGTTCAAGAAGTTCAACGATGCGCAGAACCAGCTGACCCAGGCCCTGGGCCAGCTGCGCACCGTGGTCGAGAACTATCCGCAGCTCGCCAGCCAGCCGCGCTTCGGCGATCTGATGGTGGCGATCGATGAAGCCAACAACCAGATCAACACCGAGCGGGTGCGCTACAACGACCTCGCGCGCGACTACAACACCGAGATCCGCACCTTCCCGAGCAGCATCGGCGCGAACGTGATCCACGGCGCGAAGCCGCTCGAGTATTTCGAGGCGGACGAGGCGGCCAAGGCCAACCCCAAGGTTGACATGAGCGCGATCACTGGCGTCCAGACGCCCGCGGCCACCAACTGAGGTGACCCGCGCGCTCGGCTTCCTGCGCCATGCCTTGCTGCTGCTGGCGGCCCTGATCGGGCTCGCCGCGGCAGCCCACGCGCAGGACTATCCGCCTCGCCCGGACGGGCCCGTCTATGATGGGGCGAAGATCCTCTCGGCCGGGACCAAGGCGCAGCTCGACCAGCAGCTTCGTGCCTACAACGCCCAGACCGGGCGCGCGATCATCGTCGCCACCGTGCCGAGCCTCGGCGGGGCGTCGATCGAGAGCTACGCGACCACGCTCTTCACCGACAAGTGGGGGATCGGCGGCGCCAAGCGCGACATGGGCCTGCTGCTTCTGATCGCACCTTCCGAGCGCAAGATGCGCATCGAGGTCGGCTATGGTCTCCACGGCTATTTCGGCGGGATCATGGCCGGCCGGGTCATCAACGACGTGATCGCCCCGCGCTTCAAGGAGGGCAACTTCGACGCCGGCGTCACCGACGGTGTGAACGCGATCCTCGCCCACCTGGCCAAGAGCCCGGCCGACGCCGCCGCGATAGAGGAAGCGGCGCAGGCGGCCGACGCGCAGCGCAGCCGCAGCGACGGGGGCTTCCCCTTCGGCGTGCTCATCTGGCTTGCGCTGCTGTTCTTCTTCTTCGTCCTGCCACTGATGCGCCGCGGCCGGCGCTATCGTTCGCGCGGCAATGGTCCGTGGGGGAACCGCGGGCTCGGCGACACGGCGCGCGACGTGATCCTCTGGGAGGTCGGCAGCGCGGTCGCGCGCGGCCTCATCAACAGCGGGCGCGGCGGCGGCGGCGGAGGCGGTAGCGACTGGGGCGGCGGTGGTTTCGGCGGCGGCTTCGGCGGCTTCGGGGGCGGCTCGTCTGGCGGCGGCGGCGCGTCGGGAGGTTGGTGAGCGATGTCCTCGATGGATGATGCCGGACGCCAGCGCGTCAGCGAGGCCGTGATTGAGGCCGAGAGCGCAACCTCGGGCGAGATCGTCACGGTCCTTGCCGAGGCTTCGGACGGCTACACCGACATCGCCCTGCTGTGGGCGGCCGGTGCGGCCTTCACCGCAATGAGTGTCTTTGCTGTCTTCCCCCAGCCTTTCCTCGACACCTGGGACGCTCTGTTCGCGAGCTGGGGCCACCGCTGGACCACCGGCGAGCTCGCCAGCATGGTGATCGCGCTCGGTCTGGTGAAGTTCTTCGGAGTCATGCTGATCCAGCAGTGGCAGCCTCTCAAGTGGGCGCTGATCCCGGGGCCGATCAAGACGATCCGCGTCCACAACCAGGCCGTGCGCCAGTTCAAGGTCGGGGCCGAACGGCGGACGACCGGGCGCACGGGCGTGCTCATCTACCTCTCGATGCGCGAACACCGCGCCGAGATCGTCGCAGACGAGAGCATCGCCGCCAAGGTCCCGCCCGAGGTTTGGGGGGAGGCGATGGGCGACATGCTCGCGCATATCGGCAAGGGCAACGTCGCAGAGGGGCTGGCAGTCGGGATTCGCGATGTCGGCCACGTGCTCGCCGCGCACTTTCCTCGCGGGAGCAGCGATCAGAACGAGCTGCCCGATCGGCTGATCGAGGTCTAGCCCAAAAGCCCCTTGACCGGTCGCCTGCGAGCCTGTCGAAGGGCGCCTCACGCTTTTGGACGGAGCCTTCCCCTTGGAACGAGACCGCGACGCCGACCTCCCCGAAGAGGTGATGTGGGAGGGACGCTTCATCACCGCCAAGCGGCGGGGACGCTGGGAGTATGTGGGCCGCGCCCGCGGCATCAGGGCTGCCGCGATCATCGCGCTCGACATCGACCCAGACGGGACGCGCCACGTGATCCTCGTCAGCCAGTACCGCGTTCCTTTAGGCCGCTTCAGCCTCGAAATTCCCGCCGGATTGGTGGGCGACGATGCCGGCGGCGAAGGAGAGGATGCGCTGACCGCGGCCGCTCGCGAGCTCGAGGAGGAGACCGGCTACCGCGCGCGCAATCTCGAGGTGCTGGGCGAATTCTACTCCTCGCCGGGCATGGTTTCGGAGGCCTTCACGCTGCTCAAGGCGACCGGGCTCGACAGGGTGGGTGCAGGCGGCGGCACCGAGGGTGAGAACATCACCGTCCACCGCGTCGCCCTCCGCGACCTGCGGCGCTTCGTCGCCGAATGGCGCAGGGCTGGCCACGGGGTCGATGTACGGATAGCGATGCTGCTGACGGCAGAATTCCTGGGAGAGGACTGACATCATGACGGGACGGGTTAAGGGCAAGCTGGCGCTGGTGACCGGCGGAGCGCAGGGGCTTGGCCGCGCGCATTGCATCCGCCTCGCGCAGGAGGGGGCGCGGGTGCTGGCGACCGATATCAACGGCGCGGGCGCCGAGGAGACAGCGGCGATCATCAACGCCGAGATGGGCGATGGCACCGCGTTCGGCATGGCGCATGACGTGACCCAGCCGGAACAATGGCAAGCGGCGGTCGATGCCGCGCGCGAGAAGCTCGGCGGATTGAACGTGCTCGTCAACAATGCCGGGATCGGGGTTCCGGGCAACATCGAGGCCTGCGACTTCGGCGACTGGCAGCGCTGCTTCGACATCAACGTCAACTCGATCTTCCACGGCTGCCAGAAGGCCCTGCCGCTGATGCGCGAGCACGCGCCGGGCTCAATCATCAACATCTCGAGCATCGCGGGGCTGATCGCGAGCGACACCATGCCCGCCTACAATGCTTCGAAGGCGGCGGTGTGGATGCTGTCGAAGTCAATCGCGCTCCACTGCGCCAAGAAAGGCATGCAGATCCGCTGCAACTCGGTCCACCCGACCTTCGTCGACACCCCCATTCTCGATGGCACCGCGCGCGCCCACGCGCTCGACAAGGACGTGCTGATGGAAAAGCTCGCGCGGCAGATCCCCCTGAAATTCGTCGGCGAGCCCAACGACATCGCCAACGCGGTGGTCTACCTCGCCAGCGACGAGAGCCGCTTCATGACCGGCGCGGAGCTGAAGCTCGACGGCGGCATCAGCGCGATGTGAGCCAAAAAAAAGAGGGGCCCAAGGGCCCCTCCCGGTTCTTCAGCGATCAGGTGCAGCGGCCCGACAAACCGGGGTCCGCATGGCGCTGCACTCAGTCGGCGATCAGCGCGATCGCCAGGTAGATCAGCACCGGGCTGCCGAAGCCCAGCAGGGCGGCGAGCACGAAGGCAACCCGCACCAGCATGGTGTCGATGCCGAAGTAGTTGCCGATCCCGGCGCACACGCCGAAGATCTTGCCGCTTTGCTTGTCGAGGCGGAAGTTGCGGCTTGGGGGCTTCCCGCCCGACTGTCCGATGATGTCGCTCATGTGGTCAGTCTCCTTGATAAGCGCCCCGGCATCAAGCCATCAGGCCAGGCGTGGCGGGAACGATGCAGTAGGCGAGGGTCGCGAGGGTCAGCACCACGGCGAATGTGGCGGAGGCGAAGCGGGCGGCGGTGTCGGTCATGGCGTGGTTCCTTGGTTGAATCTGTCAAGTGGAAGGGGGATCAGGCGAGCAGGGTCGGGCTGGCGGGGACGATCGCGTAGGCGAAGAAGGCTGCCGAGAGCACGACCGAGAAAGCGGCGGCGAACAGGCGGTTCGAGGTTTCGGTGGCAAACATGTGAAGTCTCCTTTGGGTCTTTCGAGTGGTTTCCCGGACCATCCCGGGGATGCCAGCTACTCTGCATGCGCCGTGCCAAACTCGAAAAATGGCGGAATTCCGCGATTTCCTTTCTGTCGATCAGCAAACATCCCATTCAGCAAAGCGAAAGCTTGGGAATTTTCACCACAGGTTGGGATCGCAGGTTCCGACCCCGGCGCTCTGGCCAAACAAGACCCCTCCCGCTACCCCGCAGACCCATGGCCCTCAGCCGGATCACCCTCGAGAACTTCCGCAACCACGCCGCGACGACGCTCGGCGAGACGGCGCACTTCAACCTGCTGGTGGGCGCCAATGGAGCGGGCAAGACGAACCTTCTCGAGGCCTTGTCGCTGCTCGGGCCGGGCCGGGGCTTGAGGCGCGCCAATCTCGGCGACCTCCCGCGGAGCGCGAGCCCGGGCGATCCGCCGGGAGCCTTCGCGATCGGGGCCAGCCTCACCGAGGCGGGAGCCATGTCCGCGCGGCTCGGGACCTATACCGAAGCCGGCCAGCCCGGGCGGCGGCTGGTGCGGGTCAACGGCGCGCCCGCCACCGCGGCGAGCCTCGCGGAGTGGCTCGCCCTCGCGTGGCTGACCCCCTCGATGGACGGGCTTTTCACCGACAGCGCGGGCGCGCGGCGGCGGTTCATGGACCGCATGGCGCTCGCCCTTGCGCCGGACCACGCGCGGCGCGTCAATGCGCTTGAGGCGGCGCTGCGCGAGCGCGGCAAGCTCCTGGAAAACAAGGCCGATCCGCGCTGGCTCGATGCGGTGGAGGCGCAAGCGGCCGAGCACGGGTCGGCGGTGGCGCGCACGCGGGCGGAGCTTGTCCTCCGGCTCGCCGACGAGCTCTCGGCGCTGCCCCCCGAGCCCTTCGCCCGCCCCACCCTCACCTATCGCCCCGGCGGGCCGACCGACGAGACCGAATTGCGGGCCGAATTCGCCCGCGCCCGGCCCCGCGATCGGGCCGCGGGACGCGCGCTGTCGGGCCCACAACGCGATGAATTGCTTGTGGAAATGACCTCCACCCGGCAGCCTGCCGCGGCTTGTTCGACGGGCGAACAGAAAGCGATGCTGATCGCCATCACCCTCGCCCACGGCGTCCTTGCCGCTGCCGGAAGACCCTTCGTCCTGCTCCTCGACGAGGTCGCAGCCCACCTCGATCCGGTGCGCCGCACCGAGCTGTTCCGTCGGCTGCGGGAAGGCAAGGCGCAGGTGTGGATGACCGGCACCGAGCTTGCGCCATTCGACGCGATCCGCGGCGAAGCAGCGATCTGGCGGGTGTCCGGCGGGGGGGTTGAGCGGGTCTAGAAGGGGTGTGGCGGGGGTGTTGAGGGGGCTTATCGGCACCCTCGCTTCGTCATTGCGAGCCGCAGGCGAAGCAACCCATCGACTGATTTCACCAACACCGCGACATCACCCCAAGGATTGCTTCGCTCCGCTCGCAATGACGAGGCTAGTTTGTCGTTTCCTTCGGCAGCGCCCCTTCGACCTCGTCGAGGGTCGAGGCGACCAGTCGCTCGACCCCGTCGGCGGTGGGGTGGATGCGGTCGGCCTGGATCAGCGAGGGCTCGCGATAGATGTCCTCGAGCCAGAAGGGGATCAGCGCGGCATCATATTCCCTGGCGAGGTCGCGGTAGATCGCATCGAATTTCGCCTGGAACTCCGGCCCGTAGTTGGGGGGCGAGCGCATTCCCATCAGCAGCACCGGCACCCCGGCCTTCTTCAACACGTCGAGCATCTTGGCGAGGTTCGCCTTGGTCTCGTCCGGCGATAACCCGCGCAGCAGATCGTTCCCGCCCAGTTCGAGAATGAACAGCGCCGGGGGCGTCTCCTTCTGCGAGGCCAAAGTGAATTCGATGCGGTTCAACCCCGCCGCCGTGGTGTCGCCCGACACTCCGGCATTCACCACCTCGGCATTGATCCCCTTGGCCCGCAGGGCGGCCTCGAGCTTCTCGGGGTAGGCATCGCGCGGGTCGAGGCCGTAGCCGGCGAAGAGGCTGTCGCCGAAAGCGATGATCCGCCGCTCGGGCCCCATCACCGGGATCGCCGGGAGCGCGGGCTTGCCGTCCTCCGCCACCTCGGCCGCAGGCGCGGCCGCCTCATCCGTCCCGCCGCTACACGCGGAGAGCGTCAGCGCCAGGCTCATCGCCGAAGCAACGCCGATAATCGACCGGGGGCCCTTGTGCATCCACGCGCCTTCCATAGCTGTAGCTTGTTGCAAATCACCACCTATGCCATCGGAACTCCGTGACAAGCCCCTCTCTCGCGATCAGCGCCCGCAATCTCACCCTCACCCTCGGCAGCACTGCCGCCCCGGTCACGATCCTGCGCGGCATCGATCTCGACATCGCGCGCGGCGAGGTCGTCGCCCTGCTCGGCCCCTCGGGTTCGGGCAAGAGCTCGCTGATGGCGGTGCTGTCCGGCCTCGAACGCGCAAGCGGCGGGAGCCTCGAGGTGGCGGGCGCGAACTTCGCCAGCCTCGACGAGGACGGCCTTGCCGCCGCGCGCCGGGGGCGGATCGGGATCGTCCTTCAGGCCTTCCACCTGCTACCGACCATGACCGCGGCGGAGAACGTCGCGACCCCGATGGAGCTTGCCGGCATGCAGGACGCCGCACCGCGCGCGCTCGCCGAACTCCAAGCCGTCGGCCTCGGCCATCGCACGGGCCACTACCCCACCCAGCTTTCGGGCGGCGAGCAGCAGCGCGTCGCCATCGCCCGCGCGACCGCGCCGCGCCCCGACCTCATCTTCGCCGACGAGCCGACCGGCAATCTCGACGCTGCGACCGGCGAGGAGATCGTCAAGCTGCGCTTCGCCCGCCGCGCCGAGACCGGGGCGACGCTGCTCATCATCACCCATGACGCATCGCGCGCCGCGCGCTGCGAGCGGGTGCTGACCATGGCCGACGGGGTGATCGTCTCCGACACCCGCACCGGCGTGACGGCCGCCGCATGAGCCTTCCGCTCTCGACCGCCTGGGCCATCGCCCGGCGCGACCTCAATGCGCGCTTCCGGGGCCTCAGGCTCCTCCTCGTCTGCATCTTCCTCGGCACCGCCGCGCTCGCCGCGATCGGCACCTTGTCCTCGGCCATCTCCAGGGAACTCGCCGCGAGCGGCCAGCAGCTCCTCGGCGGCGATCTCGAGGTGACGGTCTGGCAGCGCGACCTCACACCCGACGAGCGCGCCGCGCTCGAAGGCTACGGCACCGTCTCGAGCGGCTTCCGGATGCAAGCGATGGCAAGCACCGCCGAGGCTGCCGCGCCGGTCGAACTGAAGGCGGTCGACGCGAAGTGGCCGATGTTCGGGCGGCTGACCCTCGCCGATGGCCGCAAGGTCGGCGCGCCCTCGGGCAGCGACGCCTGGATCGCGCGCTCGGCGCTCGAGCGGCTGGGGATCAAGGTCGGTGATACCTTCCGCATCGGCAGCGCAACCGTGCGCGCGGCCGGGGTGATCGCCGACGAGCCCGACCGCCTCTCGGAGGGTTTCCAGCTCGGCCCGACGATCATCGTCGCCGCCGACGTGCCCGCCAAGGCCGGGCTCACCCAGCCCGGTGCGCTCTACGAGAGCAAGCACCGCGTTGCCTTCAAGCCGGGCGCGGGGAGCCCCGATGCGGTCGAGGAAGCCGTCACCAGGCAGTTCCCGAAGGCGGGCTTCACGATCCGCACCCGCGACAAGGCCTCGCCGGGCGCCGAGCGCTTTGTGCGGCAGATGAGCGACTTCCTCACCCTCGTCGGGCTTGCCGCGCTGGTGATCGCCGGGATCGGCATCGCCGGCGGCGTCTCCTCCTACCTCGACCAGCGCCGGGCGAGTATCGCCACCCTGAAGGTGCTGGGCGCAACCTCCTCCGACATCGTGCGCATCTACGCCATGCAGATCGGTGTCGCCGCGCTGATCGGGAGCCTCGCGGGGCTCGTCGCCGGCGTGGCGGTGACGCCGCTCTTGGCGAAGGCCTTGCAGGGCCTGCTGCCGGTCGCGAGCGGGTTCATCATCGCGCCGGGGCCGCTCGCGCTGGCGGCCGCTTATGGGTTGCTCGTCGCCTTCGCCTTTGCCGCAGCGCCGCTACTGCGGGCGCGCACCTTCCCGGCGATGGCGCTGATGCGCTCCGGCATCGTGCCGCTGGCACGCGATCCGCGGGCGCTGCTGGCGACCGCGCTCGGGCTCGGGGCGATCTGCGCGCTCGCGCTGCTGACCACGGCGCAGCCGATGCTCTCGGGCGGGTTCCTCGCCGGGGCGGGCGGCGCGCTGGTGCTGCTCGCAGGGCTCGGCTGGGCGATCCAGAAAGGGGCCGCGCGCCTGCCCCGCCCCGCCAATCCCTTGCTCAGGAGCGCGATCGCCAACATCCACCGCCCCGGTGCGCCGACGGGCGCTCTGGTGACGGCATTGGGCTTCGGGCTCGCCGCCTTCGTGCTGCTCGCCGCGGTGCAGAGCGCGATCGACGGCAACATCGCGCAGCGCGTGCCGAGGGACGCGCCCGACTACTTCGTGCTCGACGTGCCGCAGGACGGCGAGGCGCGCTTCGCACAGGTGGTGCGGGCCGAGTTTCCGGCGGCCAAGATCCGCGCCGTGCCGACCATGCGCGGCGCGATCCTCGCCTATGGGCCCAAGGACCGGATGACGCGCGTCGCCGACCTCAAGGAAATTCCCGAGGGCGCCTGGGCGCTGCGCGGCGAGCGCGGGCTCACCTATTCGGACGAGGTTCCGCCGGGCAACCGCGTGACCGAGGGCGCCTGGTGGACCCCGGCAACGGCTTCCGAGCCTCTGGTCTCGGTCGACGCGCGCTTCGCCAAGGCCGTGGGGCTCAAGCCCGGCGACTATCTGACAATCGGCATCCTCGGGGTGGAGCGCACCGCGCGGGTCGCGAACCTCAGGGAGATCGACTGGGAGAGCATGGGCTTCAACTTCGCGCTGGTGTTCAGCTCGGGCGCGATCGCCGACGCGCCGCACAAGCTCGCCGCGACCATCGAGCTGCCCGACAAGGGCTCGAGCGAGGCGCAGGGCCGCTTGCTCCGGGCGCTGGTGAAGGAGATGCCCTCCTCCTCGGTGATCGAGGTGGGCGGCATCCTCGTCGAGGCGAGGAAGCTCCTCGAACAGGTCAGCCTCGCGACGCTTGCGGCGGCAGCGGTGACGGTGCTGGCGGGGCTCGCCGTGCTGATGAGCGCGATCGCCGCGGCGCGGGCGGCGCGGACCTACGACACGGTGATGCTGCGCGTGCTCGGCGCGAGCCGGCGGCAGGTGCTGCTGCTTCAGCTCGCGGAGTATGGCCTGCTCGCCGCGATCCTCGCCGCGGTCGCGCTGCTCCTGGGCGGCGGGCTTGCCTGGGTGGTGATCACCCGCCTGTTCGAATTCGACTGGCTGCCCGACTGGAGCGAGGTGCTGGGCGTGCTCGGCCTCGGCGTCGCACTAGTGCTCGGCTTCGCGCTCGCCGGTTCGCTGCCGCTGCTGCGGGCGAAGCCGGCGCAGGCCCTGCGCGAGCTCTAGGCGAAGAGGTCCTCGCCGTAGGGATTCCTGGGATCGGGCCCGAAGCGGTTCGCTCCTTGCGTGCCGGGGCGCTGGAACATCCACAATTCGCGCCCCCGCGAGCGGCCGGCGAAACCGGCGGTGCGCCTGAAGGGCAGTATCATCCCTTCCATCGCGTGATCCCCTGCCTGCGTCCGAACCACCCCCAGACCATCAGGAAACCGTGCCGCGCGCAAAGGAAAAGGCCCCGCACCGCCGGGGTGCGAGGCCTTTCGTGTCACTCCGGGCGAACCGCTCAGAAGCGGTAGCGCACCAGGCCGCCCCAGGTGCGCGGCGCGCTCGGGTAGCCCGAGACCGTGCCGCTCTGCGCAACGCCGTCGAACACGGTCAGGATGTAGCGGTCGTTGAGCAGGTTGCGCGCGAACAGGCCGATCTCGAGACCGTTGCTGAGCGCCAGCGTGGTCGAGGCGTTCACGAGGTTGACCTCGCGGTCGAAGATCTGCCGGTTGCCGAGCTGGCGGTTGAAGGTCGGCAGGCCGTTGTTGATGTTGACGTTGCTCTCGTGGCTGTAGTCCACGCGGGTGACGAGCCGGCTGCCGCTGCCGCCGAGCTCGAGCGTGTGGGTCGCCGAGGTGCGCAGGTTCCAGCTCGGAATGCCGCCGACGCGCTGGCCCGTGAGGTTACCCAGCACGCTGCCCGGGAAGCTGTCGAACACCGGATCGAGGTAGGTCGCCGCGAAGGTGAAGGTCAGCGACGGGTCCGGCGAGATGGTGCTGTCGAACTCGAAGCCCTTCACCGACTGCTGGCCCGCGTTCTGCAGCGCGAAGCCGAGGCCGGTGAAGGCGAAGCTCTGGAAGCCCTCGATCTTCTGGTCGAACAGCGCCAGGTTGAAGCCGAAGCCCGGCCACTGGGCCTTGATGCCCGCTTCCCACACCGCCGCGTTTTCCGGGCCGGCGAAGCGGGTGCCGGTGGTGAGGTTCGGCGTGGCGAGGCCGGCGTTGATGATCGGCGAGGCCGGCGCCGCGAAGGTCGAGCCGCGCGGACCGGGGGTGTAGTCCGACAGCAGCGGACGGCTGTCGCGCGACAGGTTGATCGAGCTCGCCTTGAAGCCCGTCGCGTAGCTCAGATAGACGTTCACCCGGTCCGAGAACTCGTAGGCCGCGCGCAGGATGTAGGTGAACTTGTCGTCGCGGGTGCGGCCCGGCTCGACCGCGTTGGGCACGGCCGGCGAGGGGGTCTGGAACTGCAGCGCCGAGAGGCCGAGCAGCGAGTTGGCCGCCGGGTTCGTCGCGGCCGCGAGCAGCGCCTGCTGGTTCGCTGCCGGCAGCGCCTGGAACTGCGCGCGGTTGCGCACCGCGCCGCCGCTGGCGAGGGTGATGAAGGCGTCGACGAGGTTGACGTTGGCAAGCGGGTCAAGCGCCTGCTGGTTGATGATGAAGTCCTTCTTGTCGTCGGTGTAGTTGAAACCGGCGGTGAAGGTCAGGCCGTCGATCGGCTCGAAATCGACCGTGCCGAAGATCGACCACGAGGTGTTGTCGATCGCGAAGCGCTCACGGGTCAGGAACTGCCCGTTGAGGATCGAGTTCAGCGGCAGGCCGAGGGCGGTTTCCGCGTTGCGCAAGCCGGCGTTGCCGGCCGCGATCAGGGCAGCCGGCGGGGTGCCCGCAGGCGCCGAGGCGGCGGCCACCTGGATGGCGGCGAAGTTGCGGAAGTCGCGGCCCACCGACAGCGAGCTGTCCTGACGGATGCTCTCGTCGAAGAAGTACCCGCCGAGCAGGAAGTTGATCGGCCCGTCGAAGTCGGAGGTGAGCCGCAGTTCCTGCGTGAAGGTATCGACGCTCTGGGCGCGGCCCTCATTGGCGAGATCGGCGCTGGTGAAGTCAACGTCCTGGATGAAGGCGTTGCGCAACTCGCGATAGGCGGTGATCGAGGTCAGCGTCAGGCTGCCGAAGCTCCAGTCGAG
>JBJTSG010000318.1:0-6883 GCA_046076505.1 Erythrobacter sp.
CGCCGCGCCGTGGCGGGCTTGGCGCCGACGTCGACCATGTGGGCGGCGCCGGTCTCGTCGAGGTGAGTGAGCTTGCTCATGCCGCCGCTTGTGCGCCGAGCAGCGCGCGCGTTGCACTGGCGATATCGTCAGCGCGCATCAGGCTTTCGCCGACGAGGAAGGTGCGCACGCCGGCGGCTTCCAATCGCTGGCAATCGGCATGGGTGTTGATCCCGCTCTCGCCGACGATCAGCGTACCGGGCGGCATCAGCGGGGCGAGGCGTTCGGTGACGGCGAGCGAGGTGGTAAAGGTCTTGAGGTCGCGGTTGTTGACCCCGATCAGATGCGATTGCAGGTGGGCGGCGGCGCGGACCATTTCGGACTCGTCGTGGACTTCGACGAGCACGTCCATGCCCTGTTCGCGCGCTGCCGCCTCGATCTCGCCCATCTGCGCGTCGGAGAGCGCGGCAACGATGATGAGGATTGCGTCGGCGCCGATGGCGCGGGCCTCGAGGCATTGCCAGGGGTCGACCATGAAATCCTTGCGCAGGACGGGGAGGGCGCAGGCGGCACGTGCCTCTACCAGATAGTCCTCGTGCCCCTGAAAATAGGGCGCGTCGGTGAGCACCGAGAGGCAGGCGGCCCCACCCGCCTCATAGGCGGCGGCGTGGTCGGCGGGACGGAAATCGGCACGGATCAGGCCCTTGGACGGGCTCGCCTTCTTGATCTCGGCGATCAGCGCGTAGCCGGAGGCAGCACGCGCGCGCAGGGCGGCCTCGAAGCCGCGGGGGGTGGATTGGGCCGCGGCGGCGGCTTCGAGCGCGGCGGCGGTGGTCGCGGCCTTGCGGGCGGCGACTTCCTTGCGCTTGGCGGCGCAGATTTCCTCGAGCTTGTTCATTACTTCATGCCTTTGCCGTTCGCCTCGAGCGAAGTCGAGAGGCCCTGCGCCTTGTCTCGACTGCGCTCGACACGAACGGGGTTGAGTTACTTCGCCAGCGCGATCCACTTGTCGAGCAGCGCCAGCGCCGCGCCCGAATCCAGCGCCTCGGCCGCCATCGCCGCGCGCTCGCGCCAGTCGGAGCCGCGCCCGGCCACCGTCAGGGCTCCGGCCGCGTTGAACAGCACCGCATCGCGGTAGGGGCCGGGGGTGCCCATCAGGAGTGCCTTGAGGGCCGCCGCATTGTGCTTCGCATCGTCGCCGCGGATTGCCTCGATCGGGGCGTGGGGGAGACCCGCCTGCCCAGCCTCGACGCGCTCCATGCGGAAGGCGTTGCCGGTCACGACCGCAACCTCGTTGCCGCCCGCGAGGCTCAGTTCGTCGAGGCCCTCGTCGCCCGAGACGATCAGCGAGAGGCCCGTGCCGAGCCGCGCCATGGCGCCCGCATAGATCGGGACATAGGCGGGCCGGGCGATGCCGATCAGCTGGCTGGCGACCCGCGCCGGGTTCGATAGCGGGCCCATCAGGTTGAAAATCGTGCGCTGGCCGATCCGCACCCGGATGGGCTGGATGCGCGCCATCGCCGGGTGGTGGTTCCTGGCGAAGAGAAAGCAGATGCCGATTTCGGCAAGAGTCTTCTCCGCCGTCCGGCCCGCCGCATCCATGTCGAGGCCGAGGGCCTCCAGCGTGTCCGCCGCGCCCGCCTTGGAGCTTGCCGCGCGATTGCCGTGCTTGGCGACCGGCACCCCGCAGGCGGCGACCACGAGGCTGACGGCGGTAGAGACGTTCAGGGTGTGGTGCCCGTCTCCGCCCGTGCCGCACACGTCGATCGCCCCTTCGGGTGCGTCGATCGGGATCAGCCGTGCGCGCAGGGCACGCGCCGCGCCGGCGATCTCGTCGGCGGTCTCGCCGCGCTGCGAGAGGGCGACGAGGAAGGCGGCGATCTCGTCTTCCGAAGGCGCGCCGTCGAGGAGGAGGCCGAAGGCCGCCTCTGCCTCGGCCTCGGAGAGCGGCGCGGTAATGTCGGGGAGGGTGCTCATGCCGAGAGCCGTGCCGGAAGCACCGGCTCCATCCCGCACAGCTTCAAGAAATT
This sequence comes from Erythrobacter sp., assembly GCA_046076505.1. Classification (GTDB taxonomy): domain Bacteria; phylum Pseudomonadota; class Alphaproteobacteria; order Sphingomonadales; family Sphingomonadaceae; genus Erythrobacter. Next base: position 2,010 of record JBJTSG010000318.1, read on the forward strand.
GGCGAGCAGCGCGTGGCCGTGTTCGGTGGCGATGCTCTCGGGGTGGAACTGCACCGAGTGGATCGGGAGCTGCGCGTGGCGGAAGCCCATCACGCTGGGGTGGTCGGCGCCGGGGGTCTCGGCATGGGCGTTCGCCACCAGCTCTTCCGGCACGTCGACCACCTCGAGGCTGTGGTAGCGGGTCGCGACGAAGGGGCTGGGGAGCCCGGCGAACACCCCCGTCCCGTCGTGTGTGACCGGCGAGGTCTTGCCATGCATCAGCCCGCCCCGCTGCACCGTGCCGCCGAAATGCTGGCCGATCGCCTGGTGGCCGAGACACACGCCCATCAGCGGCTTGCCCGCGTCCGCACAGGCCGCGACCAGATCGAGGCTGATCCCGGCTTGCGTAGGCGTGCAGGGGCCGGGGGAGATGAGGAAGCCCGCCGCGCTGGTCCGCAGCGCCTCGGCGGCGGTGAGGGCGTCGTTGCGCTCGACGCGCACCTCGGCGCCCAGCTCCATGAGGTAGTGGACGAGGTTGAAGGTGAAGCTGTCGTAGTTGTCGCTGACGAGGATCATTGTGCCCCTGCCTCCGGTGTCGCCGCCGCCGCGGGTTTCGCTGCCGCGCGCTTGGTCACCACGATGATCGGGCCCACGCGCCCGCCGTCCTGCCGCCCCCCCGCCGGGTCCCACAGCGAGGAGACCGCCCCGTCGAGGTAGAGCGCGTTCTGCACCTTCAGCACGTCGCGATAGTAGCGCGCGAGCTGGCCGAAGCTGATCGGCGCATCGCTGATGACGAAGTGGGCCTTGCCGCTCGCATCGACGCCCACGGCATTGCGGATCGCCTTGGAGGGTCCGTTGTCCTGGATCTCGGGGTGCAGCTTGCCGTTGTCGAGCAGCAGCGGGCCGGACTGGGTGCCGAACTCGGGCCGGTCGCCCACGGTGTTGAAGAAGGTGTTGCTGCCCATCACCCGCCACGAACCGCCCGAGCCGAAGAATACGCCGTTGGGCTTCATGTAGAAATTGCCGGTGCCCGCGCCGCGGTCGAGCTCCTTCAGCCGCTCGCCCTTCTCGACGTAGTAGCCGAGCGCCTTCAGATCATCGCCGTACATCCCGCCATTGATGGCGAAGGCGATCGTGGCGGGATCGACCGTCGCGGCGAACTTCGCGAGGCTGCCGAAGGGCTGCTTGTCGGGGCCGGCATTCGCCATGGCGATGCGGTGCTGCGCGGGATCGGCGACGCAATGGGTGAGCGGCACCGCCTCGAAGGTCACGTTCTCGCAGGCCGACGGCCCGAGCGCCTGCTCCGGCGTCGGCGTGGCGGTGGGCTCGGGCGTGTCGAGGTCACCTTTGCCGTCGAGCACGGTGCGGGTCACGGGCTTGCCCTCGGGACTTTCCGAGCAGCCGGCAAGCACCGCCACCGCGCAAGCAAGGAGCAGCGCGCGTCTCACGGGTTTTCCTCTAGGAACTTAAGAAGGTGCGCCATCCACAGCTTGGGGCGGCTGTGGGTGCCGTGGCCGAAGGTCTCCGCGCCTGCCGGGATCAGCACGAAGCGTGCCCCGGGCATGCGCTTGGCGAGCTCCTCGGGCGCGCCGAGGCCGGGGGGATTGATGAAATCGTCGGCCGAATTGATCCACAGCACCGGCACGGTGATCTCGGCGAGGCGCGCGGCCGGGTTGTAGTTGCGCGAGGCGTCGAACTGGTAGATCGTGTCGATCGGATCGACCGCGCGCGCCAGCAGGCGGGACCTGGAGAGGGCGAGCATCGCCTCTGCCGTCTCGCGCGTGGGTGCCTCGGCCTGCATCCGGTAGGGGTTGCCGCCAGCGACCAGCGACATCAGCGCGTAGATCTCCTGACCCTGCCTGAGCGCCGCCGGATCGGTGTAGGTGCCGTTCGCGAAGGCGGGATCGTTGCGGAAGCCGTCGATGATCGCCTGCCGGAACATCCGGTTGCGCCCGTCGATCTCGATGGCGTTGCAGGCCAGCGGCACGAAGCGGCGGACGAACCCCGGATACATCGGACCCCACACGAAGGACTGCATGCAGCCCATCGAGGTGCCGAGGATCACGTCGAGCCGGGTGACCCCCAACCCCTCGGTCAGCATCCGGTGCTGCGCTCGCACCATGTCGTCATAGTCGTAAGCCGGGAAGGCGAGGCGCAGCCCGTCGCTCGGCTTGCTGCTCCTGCCGTGGCCGAGGCTCGACGGCGAGATGACGTAGAAGCGGGTGATGTCGAGCGGCTGTCCGGGCCCGAACATGTCGTCGCCGAAATAGGGCTGGAGGAGCGAGGTCGCATCGCCCCCCGTGCCGTGAAGCAGCATCACCGCGTTGACGATCTCGCCTTTCGCATTGCGGCGCGGCTCGCCGAGCGTGAGGGCGTGGATGGTGACCTGCGGCAGGGTTTCGCCGGTGCCGAAAGCGAAATCCTTGAGCACGATCCTGTGCTCGGTCGCCTTCGCGAGCCAGTTCTCGGCCTTCAATCCATTCAGGGGGAGGGCGAGGACCAGCGCCAGCACCAGGGCGAGGGCGCGGGAAAGTCTTATCGTCATTGTCCGTACCCCGGTTCGTCCGCCACCCGGATCGCCTCGCGCGCGGCGGCGATGAGCGCGCCGGCCTTGGCGCGGCATTCGGCAAGCTCGTAATCGGGGTCACTGTCGGCGACGATTCCGGCGCCCGCCTGGACGTGCATCACCCCGTCCTTGACCACCGCGGTCCGCAGCACGATGCAGCTATCGAGGCTGCCGTCGGGCGCGAAATAGCCGACCCCGCCGGCATAGGCGCCGCGCGTCTCGGGCTCCAATTCGGCGATGATCTGGCAGGCGCGGATCTTCGGCGCGCCCGAAACCGTGCCGGCGGGGAAGCCTGCGAACAGCGCGTCCAATGCATCCTTCGCGCCGTCGAGCCGACCGACGACGTTGCTGACGATGTGCATGACGTGGCTGTAGCGTTCGATGGTGAAGCTGCCCGTCACCTCGACCGTGCCTGCCGCGGCCACGCGTCCCACGTCATTGCGCCCGAGGTCCAGCAGCATCAGGTGTTCGGCGCGCTCCTTGGGATCGGCGAGCAGCGAAGCCTCGTTGGCAATGTCCTCCTCGCGCGTGCTGCCGCGAGGACGGGTGCCGGCGATCGGGCGGATTGTCACCTCTCCGTCACGCACCCGCACGAGGATCTCCGGGGAGGAGCCGACCAGCGCGAAGCCGGGGAGGTCGAGGAAATAGAGGAAGGGCGATGGGTTCACCCGCCGCAAGGCGCGGTAAAGCGCCAGCGGGGGGAGCGGGAAGGGGCAGGTGAAGCGCTGGGCGAGCACCACCTGGAAGATGTCGCCGGCCAGGATGTAGTCCTTCGCGCGCAGGGCCATCGCCTTGTAGTCCTCGGGCGCGATGACGGGCGCGAGGTCGGGGAGGGCCTCGGGCAGGCCCTCGCGGGCCTCGGCGGGCATGCTCGTGCCTAACTGGCTCAGCGTCGCATCAATCCGCTCGCCCGCGCGCGCGACGGCGGCTTCAGGGTCCCCCGCCTCCCAGATCGGCGCGACGGCGAACAGCGCGTTGGTGAGGCCGTCGAAGACGAGGATCACCGTCGGCCGCACGAACAGCATGTCGGGAAGCTGGAGCGCACTGTCCGGCGCACGCGGCAGGGTCTCGACGAGGCCGATCGTCTCGTAGCCGAGGTAGCCCACGAGGCAGGCGAGGGCGGGGGGCAGCCCCTCGGGCATGGGATCGATGCGACAGGCGCCGGCCAGCGCGCGCAGTTCGGCGAGCGCATCGCCGGGGAGCGGGACGAAGGCCTCGGGGTCGGTCTTCCAGTGGCGGTTCACCTCGGCGGCATCGCCCCGGGCGCGGAACACGAGGTCGGGATCGAGGCCGAGCAGGCTGTAGCGCCCGCGCACCTCGCCGCCCTCGACGCTCTCCAGCAGGAAGTCACCGCGCCCCGGCACGATCAGCCGTCGCGCGGCGCCCACCGGCGTGTCGCTGTCGGCGATGATCCGCCGCCACACCAGCGCCGGCTTGCCCGCTGCGAGGCTGGCGGCGGCGGCGGCGTCGTTGTCGGGGAGACCGGTCGCGTAAGAGGTCACGGGGCCTACTGTTCGCCGACCAGCTGCTTGCGCACCGCGGCGATCGCCGCGTCGTTGCGGGTGACGCCAAGCTCCTTGCGCATCGCCGCGGCGGCCTGATTGGCATATTCCTCGGTCAGCGCCTGCCCGAGCTGCTGGCGGGTCTGGGCGACGAGGCCGGGCTCCTTGTCCACCGGGAGCGTGCTGATGTCCTCGAGGCTGACCACGTACCAGCCGAGGTTGCTCGGACCTTCGAGGGTCTTCGCCGTGCCCTCGGCCATGCTGAACATCAGCACCAGCGGCGGCGGTACGCGGTTGCGCTGCTGGGCGAGGAGCTGCCGGCGCTCGAGGTCGATCCTTTCGCGCTGGAAACCCGGCTTGTTCTCCGCGGCAATCGCGGCATCGAGCGGGGTGCCGGCGCGGACCTTGGCGAGGATCCGGTCGGCGGCCTGCTTGGCGAGCGCCGCCCCCTGCGCGCGCTTCCACGCGGCGACGGCAAGGTCGCGCACCTCGGCGAGCGGCGGGGCGGCGGCTTCGTCGACCCGCGCGACCTCGAAGATCACGTAGTCCTTGCCCTGCACGACCTCGGCGAGCTGCGGCTCGCTCTCCTCCATCTGGAAGGCGGTCTGGAGCACAGGGGCGAGCTGCGGCACGATCTTGGCGCCGGCCTGGCCGTAGACCGATCCGTCAGCGAGCAGCGCCGGGGTGGTCTCGACCGTGAGGCCGTATTCCTTGGCGAGATCGGCGAGCGCGGTCCCGCCATCGACCTGGCTCTCGATGTCGGAGACGCGGTCGGCGATCGCGGCGGCACGCTTCTCGGCGGTGAGTGCCTCGGTGATCTCGGGCGT
>JBJTSG010000319.1:0-8211 GCA_046076505.1 Erythrobacter sp.
ACCTCGCCGCCAAGGGCGTGGCGCGGGCGCGCATGGCAACCAAGGGCTTCGGCGAGCAGTACGACTACCTGCGCGTCAAGACCGGCGACAACGTCAACGAACCGCTCAACCGCCGCGTCGAGATCAAGATCATCCCGGTCAGCCAGGACGACGTGAGCGCCGCGCGCGCCAACCGCTGATTCATGTGCGGGGGCGCTTCTGCGCCCCCGCATCCTCGCTCACGCGACCTGATGGTCGCGTCGCTGCGGGCGGCCATTCGGCCTTGCGGGCCGCCCTGATGGGCGGCCCGTTCTCGTTCTCTGAAGCAAGGCGTTTCAGCGCAGCGCCTTCGCCCGTTCGGCGAGGCGCGCCACGGCCTCGGGGTGGATCGCGGGCGAGCACACCAGCACCCCGAAATCGCGCGGGTCGTGCTTGTTGTAGGCGAGCGGCCGTCCGAAGGCGTCGGTGACCTCGGCCCCGGCCTCGCGCGCGATCAGCGTGGCGGCGGCGATGTCCCATTCGTAGCCCCAGCGCAGCGTCGCCACCAGATCGGCGCGATCGGCGGCGACCATCGCGATGCGCAGCGCGATCGAGTTGGGCTGCTCGACGGCGACCAGATCGCTGTCCTGCTTCGGCAAGTTGTCGGTGGGCACCCGCGCCCCGGCGAAGGTCGAGCGGGTGCTAGCGCGGATCGGTGCATCGTTGAGGGTCGCGCCCTGCCCTGCGACTGCCACCCACTCCTCGCCCCGTGCAGGCACGGCGAGCATGCCGATGAGCGGTCGCCCTGCGCTCACCAGCGCCACCGACACCGCCCAGCCATCGCGCCCGCGCACGAAGTCGCGGGTGCCGTCGATCGGGTCCACCAGCCAGATAAGCCCGCTGCCGGTGCGCGCCTTGTCGTCGGCGGTCTCCTCGGAGGGCCACGCGGCGGACGGCAGCAGGCGCCCCAGCTCGCGCTTGAGGAAGCGGTCGACCTCAAGGTCGGCGTCGCTCACCGGGTTGTTGGAGCCCTTGTCCCAGCTGCGCAGCGTGTGCCCCGCCCCCGGCCAGCGCGAAAGCGCGATCCTGCCCGCCTCGCGGACGATTGCCTGGAGCTGCTGCCTGTCAATCATGAGAGGCCCCCGTGTTGGCCCTGAAGCAGGCACTTTTCAAGCCTGCCATTCCGTGCTTAGGCCCCTCGCAGACAAACCCCTCCCCAGGATTTGCAGAAGGGATCGATACGCGATGAACGTCCACGAATACCAGGCCAAGGAACTGCTCGCGAAGCACGGGATCGCGGTGCCGGCCGGCCATGCCGCATTGAGCGTCGAGGAAGCGGTGGAAGCTGCCAAGAAACTCCCCGGGCCGCTTTACGTGGTCAAGGCGCAGATCCACGCTGGCGGGCGCGGCAAGGGCAAGTTCAAGGAACTCGGCCCGGATGCCAAGGGCGGTGTGCGGCTCGCCAAGAGCCTCGATGAAGTCGAGGCCCACGCCAAGGAAATGCTCGGGAATACGCTTGTGACGGTCCAGACGGGGGACGCGGGCAAGCAGGTCAACCGCCTCTACATCACCGACGGCGTCGACATCGCCAAGGAATACTACCTCTCGCTGCTGGTCGACCGTGCGAGCGGCCGGGTGGCCTTCGTCGTGTCGACCGAGGGCGGGATGGACATCGAGACCGTTGCGCATGACACGCCGCACCTCATCACCACCTTCAGCGTCGACCCCGCGCAGGGCTTCCAGCCGCACCACGGCCGCGCCGTGGCCTTCGCGCTCAAGCTGCGGGGCGATCTCAACAAGCAGGCGCAGAAGCTCGCCAAGCAGCTCTACGACGCCTTCCTCGCCACCGATTGCGAGATGCTCGAAATCAACCCGCTGGTCGAAAGCGAAGACGGCAAGCTCCTGGTGCTCGACGCCAAGATGAGCTTCGACGGCAACGCCCTCTACCGCCACCCCGACATCGAAGCCCTGCGTGACGAGACCGAGGAAGACCCGGCCGAAGTCGAAGCCAGCGAATATGACCTCGCCTACATCAAGCTCGATGGGAACATCGGCTGCATGGTTAACGGCGCCGGCCTCGCCATGGCGACGATGGACATCATCAAATTGAACGGCGCCTTCCCGGCCAACTTCCTCGACGTGGGCGGCGGCGCCACCACCGAGAAGGTCACCGCGGCCTTCAAGATCATCCTCAAGGACCCGGCGGTGGAGGGCATCCTCGTCAACATCTTCGGCGGGATCATGAAGTGCGACGTGATCGCGAACGGGATCGTGCAGGCCGCGAAGGACGTGAACCTCCAGGTTCCGCTGGTGGTGCGCCTCGAAGGCACCAACGTGGCCGAAGGCAAGGCGATCCTCGCCAACTCGGGCCTCGCGATCGTGCCTGCCGACAACCTCGGGGATGCGGCGAAGAAGATCGTCGCGGAAGTGAAGAAGGCCGCCTGAGACGGCGCGAACACATCCCGGGCGGGGCTGGTCACGTATCAACCTCGCCCGGCCAGAACTGCGGCCCGCCTCGCTTGACGTTTACGTAAACGCAAGCTAGGCGAGCGGCCAAGGCGTCGGAAGGCGTCACGTGATTCTTTGAGAGGAAGGACAAACCCATGAAGATCCTCGTCCCCGTCAAGCGGGTGATCGATTACAACGTCAAGCCGCGGGTCAAGGCCGACGGCTCGGGCGTCGATCTTGCCAACGTCAAGATGAGCATGAACCCGTTCGACGAGATCGCGGTCGAGGAAGCCATCCGCCTCAAGGAAAAGGGCGCGGCAACCGAGATCGTCGCCGTCTCCATCGGCCCGGCCAAGGCGCAGGAAACCCTGCGCACTGCGCTCGCGATGGGTGCCGACCGTGCGATCCTCGTCGAGACCGAAGAGGAAGTCGAGCCGCTGGCGGTCGCCAAGATCCGCAAGGCCATCGCTGACGAAGAGGCCCCCGGCCTCGTGATCCTCGGCAAGCAGTCGATCTCGGACGATTCGAACCAGACCGGCCAGATGCTCGCAGCCCTCATGGGCCGTCCGCAGGGCACCTTCGCCAACACCGTCGAAGTGGACGGCGATTCCGTCACCGTGAAGCGCGAAGTCGATGGCGGCCTTCAGACCGTGAAGCTCGCGCTCCCCGCGATCGTCACCACCGACCTGCGCCTCAATGAGCCGCGCTACGCCTCGCTGCCGAACATCATGAAGGCCAAGTCGAAGCCGCTCGCGACCAAGACCGCCGCCGATTACGGCGTCGACCTCACCCCGCGGTTGAAGACGCTGAAGGTCGCAGAACCCGCCGTGCGCCAAGCCGGTGTCAAGGTCGCCGACGTCGCCGAGCTGGTCGGCAAGCTCAAGACCCTCGGCATCGCCGACTAAGCATTCGGACAAGGAACCCAAGAGATGAAGACTCTCGTTCTCGTCGAACATGACAACACCCGGGTGCAGGACGCGACCCTCGCCGTGGTGACCGCCGCCAGCAAGCTGGGCGAAGTGCACCTGCTGGTCGCCGGCCACAATTGCGGCGCGGTGGCGGAAGCCGCAGCCAAGATCGCTGGCGTGGGCAAGGTCCACGTCGCCGACGACGCGGCCTATGCCAACGGGTTGGCCGAAAACGTCGCCCCGCTCGCCGCCGCGCTGATGGAGACACACGACGCCTTCCTCGCGCCCGCCACCACGCAGGGCAAGAACGTCGCCCCGCGCGTCGCCGCTCACTTGGACGTGATGCAAGTGAGCGAGATCCTGTCGGTCGAAGGGCCCAAGACCTTCACCCGCCCGATCTACGCCGGCAACGCCATCGCCACCGTCGAATCGACCGACGCCAAGCTGGTCATTACCGTGCGCGGCACCGCCTTCGAAAAGGCCGCGACCGAAGGTGGTTCGGGCACCATCGAGGCCGTCAGCGGCCCGGGTGACGCGGGCACCTCGACCTTCGTCAGCTCGGAAATCGCCAAGAGCGAGCGTCCCGAACTGACCAGCGCCAAGATCATCGTCTCGGGCGGCCGCGCGCTGAAGGACGCGGAAACCTTCGAGGCGACCATCACCCCCCTCGCCGACAAGCTCGGCGCCGCCATCGGCGCGAGCCGTGCGGCGGTCGATGCGGGCTATGTCCCCAACGACTACCAGGTCGGCCAGACCGGCAAGATCGTCGCTCCGGAAGTCTACTTCGCCTTCGGCATCTCGGGCGCGATCCAGCACCTTGCCGGCATGAAGGATTCCAAGGTCATCATCGCCATCAACAAGGACGAGGATGCGCCGATCTTCCAGGTGGCGGACATCGGGCTGGTGGGCGACCTGTTCACCGCCGTGCCGGAGCTGACGGCCGCGCTTTAAGCGGTTCATCGCAAACGACTTTAAACTGGAATGAACCTCCGGCAGGTTGTCCGCCTTGCCGGAGGTTTTTCATGCGTCACGCCGTTTTTGCCCTTGCTGCCCTCGCCACCACGCTTGCCGCCACCCCCGCGGGCGCCGAGCCGGTCATGCTCAAGCCCCTTGGCCCGTGGAACGTCGACTTCGGCGAGGATTCCTGCCGCCTCCAGCGCCTGTTCGGCACCGACGCGGACAAGCACGTGCTGATGTTTCAGCAGTACTGGCCCGACAGCCGCGCCGGCCTGACGCTCGCCGGGCCGCTGTTCGGCACGTTCCGCAGTGACGATCGCACCGAGCTCAGCTTCTTCGATGGCCAGGCGCCGATCCGCACCACCGCCTTCTCGGGAAATCTCGGCGACTATGGCGACGCGTTGATCTTCTCGACCGTGAGCTTCACCGAGCCCGGCCCCCGCGCCAACAGGCTCGACGATCCGGCGGAGAGCGCCTTCCGCGCTATGGATCTCGACTTCGGCAAGCAGGCACGGTTCGTGGCGGTGAAGCAGGGCGGTCGCGAGGTGCGCTTCGCGACGGGCGCGATGAACGCGGCCTTCGAGGTGCTCAACCAGTGCACCCTCGAGCAGGTGCGGGCGCTGGGCGTGGACGTCGAGAAGTACAAGTCGATGCGCAGCCGCCCGCGCTGGCTGAACCAGGCCGCGCTGACGCGGCGGATCATCGCGAGCTATCCCAGCGATGCGCGCGCGCAGGGCGAACAGGGCATCATGCGGATGCAGGTGATCGTCGATGCGCAAGGGAAGGTCGAAAGCTGCCGGATCCTCAAGGCCACCACCACGCAGCGGCTCGAATCCCCCGCCTGCGATGTGATGCAGCGCGCCGAGTTCGCGCCGGCGCTGGATGCCGAGGGCAAGCCGTTCCGCGCGCTCTACGCGACGTCGATCACCTACCGGATGGCGAGCTGAGGCGGCAGCCTCACAGCACGCCGTTGAGGGCGTGCAGCGCCATCCCCACCAGCCCGCCGACCAGCGTGCCGTTGATGCGGATGAACTGGAGGTCGCGGCCGACCGCGCCCTCGACCCGGTCGGTGATGGTGCGCGCGTCCCAGCGCTTCACCGTCTCCGACACCAGCCGCACGATCTGGTCGCCGTAGCGGGTGGCGACGCCGACCATGGTGCGCCGGGCGAAGCGGTTGATCTGGTGCTGGAGCCGCGCGTCGCTCTGGAGTGCTCCGCCGAGCTCCGAGAGCATCGCGCGCATCTCCTCGCCCATGCCGCTTTCGGGATCGCGCGCGCGGCGGATCAGCGACTGGCGCATCCGCTCCCACACCCCGGTCCACCAGACCGCGACGGCGGGGTTGGCGATGAGGTCGCGCTTCATCTCCTCGACCTTGGCGCGGGTCTCGGGATCGTGCTGGAGGTCCTGGCCCAACTTCGCCAGCCCCTCCTCGATCTTACCGCGCAAGGGGTGGTCGGGGTTCACAAGCACCTCGGCGAGGAGCTTGTAGAGCCCGTCGAGCACGCTCGAGGAGATGGTCTTGTCGATCCCCGCCCAGCGCAGCACCCCCGCGACGCGCTGGTGGATGATCTCGCGCAGGGTGTCCTCGTTGTCCTCAATGGTAAGGCCCGCCCAGCGCACGAAGCCGTCGATCAGCGGCTGGTGGCGCTTGTCGACCATCGTCGTCTCGATCATGCGCCCGGCGAGCGGGGCGATCTCGAGCTTGGAAAGCTGGCCCGCAAGGCCGCTGCGCACCTGGTTGCCGAGCCGGTCGGGATCCAATGATTCGAGCACCTCGGCGAGCATCTCCGCCGCGCCGCTCGTGATCCGCGAGCGCGCGTCGCCCCCGCGTTCCGGGGAGGCGGCGAGGAACTCGCCCGCGGCCTTGGCGATGTTCATCGCCGCCATGCGCCGCGCGACCACGGCGGGGGTGAGGAAATTCTCGCGCAGGAAGGCCGCCATCGTGTCGGCGATGCGGTCCTTGTTTTCCGGGATGATCGCGGTGTGCGGGATCGGCACGCCGAGCGGGTGGCGGAACAAGGCGGTGACCGCGAACCAGTCGGCAAGCCCGCCGACCATCGCGGCTTCGGCGAAGGCATGGACATAGCCCCAGGCGGGGTGCGCAGCCCCGGTGGCGAGGCCGTGGGTGGCGACGAAGATCGCCGCCATCGCCGCCAGCATCCCGGTCGCGGTCCAGCGCATCCGCTTCGCGCGGTCCACGGTGAGCGGCTGGCCGCCGAAGGTCAGGGGCCTGAGGGATCGCGTCGCCATTCGAGCACCTTAGCCCCTGCGGGCCCGGGAAGTCACCCCTTGGCCTATTCCGCAGGCTCGCCTGCCGCCGGCGGGCGTCGGCCGTCCGGGAACAGGAACTCGGGCTCCGGATCGCGCAGCGGGCGGCTTTCGTCGCCCGGACGATAGGTCAGCATCCGGGAGCGCAGCCACGGGCCGACGCGCTTCTCAACACCGTCGGCGAGGCTGAAGCCCGCGGGCACGATCAGCAGGGTGAGCAGGGTCGACATGATCAGGCCGCCGATCACCACGATCCCCATCGGCTGACGCCACGCCCCGTCGCCCGAAAGCGACAGCGCGACCGGCACCATCCCCGCAGTCATCGCCACGGTGGTCATCACGATCGGCTGGGCGCGCTTGTGCCCGGCATCGAGGATCGCATCGAGTTTGCCGACACCCTTGTTCATCTCTTCGATCGCGAAGTCGATCAGCAGGATCGAGTTCTTCGAGACGATCCCGAGCAGCAGCAGGATGCCGATGTAGACGGGCATCGACTGCGGCTGGCCGAGCAGCCAGATCAGCAGCACCCCGCCCAAGGGCGCTAGCGCGAGCGAGCTCATGTTGACGAGCGGGCTCATCAGCCGCTTGTAGAGCAGCACCAGCACCGCGAAGACCAGCAGCACCCCGGCAACGATCGCGATGATGAGGTTCTGGATCAGCTCGGCCTGCCACTGCTCCTCGCCGACAACGTCGCGAATCACCCCGGTGGGCAGGTTCTTGAGCGTCGGGAGGGCGTCGATCTGCGCCTGGGCCTCGCCCTTGAGCACGCCGGGGGCGAGGTCCGCGCCGATCAGCACGCGGCGGTTCTGGTTGTAGCGCTGGATCGCGGTCGGGCCCGAACCGAAGCTGATCTCAGCGACGCGGCCAAGCGGCACCGAGCCCCCATTCGCGAGCGGGACGGGGAGATTGCGGATCGTGTTGAAGTCGCTCCGCGATTCATCCGACAGGCGCACCGTGATCGGCACCTGGCGATCCGAGAGCGAGAAACGCGCCGCGTTCTGCTCGATCTCGCCGAGGGTCGCGATGCGGATCGTCTGCGAGAGCGCCGCGGTAGTGACGCCGAGCTCGGCGGCGATCTCGTTGCGCGGGGTGATGATGATCTCGGGCCGGTTGAGGTCGGCGCTGATGCGCGGCGCGATCAGCGTCCGCAGGCCCTTCATCTCCTCGACCAGCTTGAGCGCGGTCTCCTCGAGCTTCACCGGGTCCGAACCGGCCAGCATCACCGTCATGTCGCGGCCCGAGCCGAACCCGCCGCGCTGCGACTGGAAGCGCACACGCGCGTCGGGGAACTTGGCGAGGCGCGGCGCGAGGTCGCGCGAGAAATCCATCGAGGTGCGCTCGCGCTCCTTCTTGAGCCTGACGAACACCGTCGAGGCGTCGCCCAGCCGGATGCGCTCGAGCAGGCTGTCGACGTCGGGCTCCTTGCGCAGTTCGTCGGCGACGGCATTAACCGCGCGCTTGGTCTCGGCGAGCGTGGTGCCGGGCACCATCTCGATCTGCACCTGGAGGTTGTCCTGGTCGATGTCGGGCTGGAACTGGCCGGGGATCTGGCCGAACAGCAGGATGGTGACGAGGAACGAGAACCAACCGATGCCGAGCATCCACAGGCGGTGGTCGTAGAAGCGCGCGGTCAGCCAGCGCAGGCTGTGCGCGAAGCGGCCCGAGCCGCGGG
>JBJTSG010000320.1:0-5653 GCA_046076505.1 Erythrobacter sp.
ATGCGCGGCGCTCGCCTCCTCGATATGGTCGGGGTGGACGATCTGGAGCATGTCGCCATAGCGGTCGAGCCGGCCCGCGATCCAGCGCCGCTCGCCCACCGGCAGCAGCTTCTTCGCCCCATAGGCCGCCTTGCTGAACCAGTTCAGCGAGAGGACATTGCCCGCGGCATCCTGCGCCAGCACGCGGTAGGGCCCGCGGCTCCCGGCACGCGGCGCGCGGTGCTCGACCGGAGTGAGCGCGACGATCACCTGCTCGCCCTCGGCCGCCTCGTCGAGGTTGGCGATCGCGCGCCGGCTGACGAAGCGCTCGGGCAGGTGATAGGCCACATCCTTGACGCGCAGCAGGCCGAGCTTCTCGAGCGGCTTCATCAGCTTCGGCCCTACGCCCTCGAGCGTCTGGACTTCGGCGAAGAGCGGGTTGAGGGCCTCGGGGCGCATTGTGGTTCGGCTACCATCCCTCCATCGTCATTGCGAGCGAAGCGAAGCAATCCATCGACCATCGCTGCGGACAATCGCAAGGTCAGTCCATGGATTGCTTCGCCTTCGGCTCGCAATGACGAGTTGAAGCGCGTGGGCCGCATCGCTAGTTGACCCCCATGACCGACGCCCCCTCCTTCGAGCAACGCCTCGCCCGCGCCAAATTCCGCAGCTGGCACCGCGGCACGCGCGAGGCCGACTACATGATCGGCGGCTTCTTCGATCGCTACCATGCCGGCTGGGGCGAGGAGGAGCTCGTGTGGTTCGAGGCGCTGCTCGACGAGGACGACGTCGACGTGATGGCCTGGGCGCTCGCCTCGCAGGAGCCGCCCGAGCACCTCGGCGGCGCGCTCATGGCGATGATGCGCAAGCTCGATTACGTCGACATCCCGCGCTGACGCGGCACCCTGCCGCTCACGGTTCGACACGCCCCCGACGAGCGGCTAGTGGCAGGAACCAATCGCCTGCCCCGGCGCTTCGGACAAGCGGCGCGCGCGGCGCGGGCCGAGACCATCCGACACCCCCTCCTCGAACGAGGTGGGGGCGCTCCTGCATTGAAGTGATCCTATGCCCGACCTCTCCCGCATCCTCTCGGCCAAGGGCCCGCTGACCCTCGCCTCGCTGCCGCGCGGGAGCCTGCCGCTGGTGCTGTCCGATCTCGCCCGCGCCGGAGCCGGAACGAAGGGCGGCCGCCGCGCGGTGTTCATCGCGCCCGACGACACCGCGATGCGCGCGGCCGCCGACGCGGCGGGGTTCTTCGCGCCCGAGATCGAGGTGGTGACCTTCCCGGCGTGGGACTGCCTCCCCTACGACCGCGCCAGCCCCGCGCTCTCGGTCAGCGCGGAGCGCCTCGCCGCGCTCCACAAGCTCCAGCAGCCCGGCGCGGCGCAGCAATTGCTGGTGACCACCGTGAACGCCGTGCTCCAGCGCGTGCTCACCCCGTTCCGCATCCGCGAGAGCGTGCGCGCGTTCAAGGTCGGCACGCAGATCGCGCAAGAGAGCCTTACCGCCCTCCTTACCCGTCAGGGCTACAGCCGCACCGACACCGTGATCGACCACGGCGAATTCGCGGTGCGCGGCTCGCTCGTCGACATCTTCCCCTCCTCGCTCGAGAGCGGCCTGAGGCTCGATTTCTTCGGCGACGAGCTCGAATCTCTGCGCCTGTTCGATCCGGCAACGCAGCTCACCGTCGAGCGGATCGATTCGCACCTGCTCCTCCCCGCCTCCGAGGCGCTGCTCGACGACGAGACGATCAAGCGCTTCCGCAACCGCTACCGCGAACTGTTCGGCGCGAACGCGACGCAGGACCCGCTCTACGAAGCGGTCAGCGAGGGGCGCCGCCTTGCCGGGATGGAACACTGGCTGCCGCTCTTCGAGAAGCAGCTCGCGACGCTGTTCGACCACCTCGGCAAGGACGACGTGGTGGTGATCGACCAGAGCGCACTCGGCGCCGCGGAGAACCGCCTCTCCGACATCGCCGATCACCAGGAGCAGCGCGTCCGCATCGCAGGCGAGAAGAAGGGCTCTTACCGCCCGCTGAGGCCCGATGCGCTCTACCTGTCGCGCGAGGAGTTCGACGCCGTGATCGCCGCGCAGCCCGCGCACCGCGCCACCGGCTTCGCCTCGGAAGAAAAGGTGGGCGTGCTCGATTTCGGCTTCCGCTCGGGCCGCGACTTCGCGCCGGAACGCGGGCGCGGCGAGAATGTCTACGAGGCCGCCGCCGCGCACCTCAAGGGCGTGCTGAAGGCAGGCCGCAAGCCGGTTGTGGCCGCTTACTCCAACGGCAGCGCGAGACGCATCGCGGCGATCGTCGCCGAGGCTGGCGCGCCGACAGCGCTCGCTGACACTTGGCAGGCAGCGCTCGGCCTTGCCGCCAAGAAGAAGGTCGCGGTGGTCGTTCTGCCGCTCGAGACCGGCTTCGCCAGCGACACGCTGGAGGTGCTGACCGAGGCCGACATCCTCGGCGACCGGCTGGTGCGGCGCAAGAAGAAGCGCAAGGAATCGGACGCCTTCCTCGCAGAGCTTCAAGCCCTGTCGCAGGGTGATCTGGTGGTGCATATTGAGCACGGCATCGGCCGGTACCTCGGGCTCGAGGCCATTCCGGTCGGCCAGAGCCAGCACGATTGCGTCGCGCTCGAATATGCGGGCGGCGACAAGCTGTTCATCCCGGTCGAGAACATCGACGTCCTCACCCGCTACGGATCGTCCGAGCAGGCGGTCGCGCTCGACAAACTGGGCGGCGAGGCATGGCAACGCCGCCGCGCCAAGCTCAAGGAGCGCATCACCGCGATCGCTGGCGAGCTGATGCAGGTCGCTGCCGCCCGCGCCTTGCGGCAAGCCCCCGCCCTCCCCGCCGATCCCCAGAGCCTCGGCCAGTTCACCGACCGCTTCCCCTGGTCCGAGACAGAGGATCAGGAGCGCGCCATTGCCGATGTGCTGTCAGACCTCGAGAGCGGGCGGCCGATGGACCGCCTCGTGTGCGGCGACGTCGGCTTCGGCAAGACCGAGGTCGCCTTGCGTGCTGCCTTCGTCGCGGCGATGCACGGGCAGCAGGTCGCGGTCGTCGCGCCGACCACCCTGCTCGCCCGCCAGCACTACCAGAATTTCGCCGAGCGCTTCGCGGGCTTCCCGCTCAAGGTCGGCCGCCTCTCGCGTCTCGTCACCGCCAAGGAAGCCGCCGAGACGCGCGAGGGGCTGGAGAGCGGCGACATCGACCTCGTGGTCGGCACCCACGCGATCCTCTCAAAGTCAACCAAGTTCAGGAACCTGGGCCTCGTGATCGTCGACGAGGAGCAGCGCTTCGGGGTGACGCATAAGGAGAAATTGAAGCAGCTGCGCGCCGACGTCCACGTCCTCACCCTTACCGCCACGCCCATCCCTCGCACGCTCCAGATGGCGATGAGCGGGTTGCGCGAACTCTCCACCATCCAGACCCCGCCGGTCGACCGCTTGGCGGTGCGCACCTATGTGATGGAGTGGGACGACATGGTGATGCGCGAGGCCCTGCTGCGCGAACATCACCGCGGCGGGCAGAGCTTCATCGTCGTCCCCCGCATCTCGGACATGGCCGACATTGAAGAGTGGCTGCGCGAACACGTGCCCGAGGTGAAGACCGTCTCGGCTCACGGGCAGATGAGCCCCGGCGAAGTCGAAGAGCGCATGGGCGCCTTCTACGATCGCAAATACGACGTGCTGCTATCGACCACCATCGTCGAGAGCGGGTTGGACATCCCGAGCGCCAACACCATCATCATCCACCGCGCCGACCGCTTCGGCCTCGCCCAGCTCTACCAGCTGCGCGGCCGCGTCGGCCGGGCCAAGCTGCGCGCCTACGCCTATCTCACGCACGAGGCGGGCGTTGCGCTTTCGGAAATCGCGCAGAAGCGGCTGAAGGTGCTCGGCGACCTCGACACGCTGGGCGCGGGCTTCCAGCTTGCGAGCCACGATCTCGACATTCGCGGCGCGGGCAACCTCCTGGGCGACGAGCAGTCGGGCCATATCCGCGAGGTCGGTTTCGAGCTCTATCAGGCGATGCTGGAGGAGGCGATCATGGCCGCCAAGGCGGGCGAGATGGGCCTCGACAAGCCCCGCGATAAGCTGACCCCGCAGATCACCGTCGATGCGCCGATCATGATCCCCGAGGACTATGTCCCCGATCTGGCGGTGCGCATGGGCCTCTACCGCCGCCTCAACCAGGCCGAGGGCCAGACCGAGATCGAAAGCCTCGCCGCCGAAATGATCGACCGCTTCGGCGATCTGCCGCAGCCGACCAAGAACCTCATTCGTCTGATCGAGGTGAAGCATCAGGCGATCGAGGCCTGCATCGCCAAGATCGACGTCGGCGCGCGCGGCACGCTGGTCACCTTCCACGAGGACAACTTCCCCGATCCCGCGGGCCTTGTCGCCTATGTCGAAAGGCTCAACGAGGGCGGCAAGGAGACCGCCAAGCTGCGCCCGGACATGAAGCTCGTGATCAACCGCGCCTGGGGCAACCCGGAAAGCCGGATGAACGGGCTGTTCCAGCTCACCAAGGGGCTTAGCGGGATCGTGAAGAAGGCGACCAAGGCAAAGAAGGCTTTCTCGCGTCGGTCCGATTAGGCTTGACCGCTGAACACGCTTAGCGTGTTATAACACCAACACACATTGGAGTGCTTTGCCATGCGGTTGAGGCCGTTAAGCTACTTTCTGGCTGGAGGCATGATCACGGCGACCGTCGCCGCGCAAGCTCAGGAGAGTGAGACCAAAGCCGACCCCCAAGTGATGCTGCTTGGTTCGCATCACCTCGCCAACAATAATCGAGACCTCATCAATCTCGGCATCGAAGATGTACTGGCACCCCGCCGGCAGCGTGAGATTGAAACTCTGGTGGGTTGCCTCGCCCGGTGGAAACCGACCAGAATTGCCATTGAATGGGATCGATCCGATCAAGCAGGGCTTGATCAGCGTTATGCGAGCTATCTGGCGGGCAATCTTGAGCCGACCGCCAATGAGCGGGACCAGATCGGACTACGCCTCGCCAAGCTGTTAGGACACGATCGAGTCTATGCTGCCGACTGGAACGAGGCACCGCCGGGCAGCGAGGAGGCGTATGATTTCATCGGTTGGGCCGAGCGCAACAATCAGTCCGGTCGCCTTCAGGCCGTGATAGCCTCTGGCCAGCAAGAAGCGGACCGCAAGTCAGCCGAGATGCGCGACCAGTCTGTCAGTGAATGGTATCTGAGCCTGAACGATCCGGCCGCCGTTCGCGCGATGCACAGGGCCTATTTCGACATTGCAACGTTCGGTTCGAATGCGGACAATCCCGGAGCTGCATGGGTTGGCTCATGGTATGCGCGCAACCTACGAATTCTCAACAATATCCGCGAAATCTCTTCGCCGGGGCAGCGGGTTCTGGTTCTCTATGGCGCAGGGCACATCCACTTGCTGGGCCAGTTCTTGGAAGAAAGCGGGGCCGCACAAAGGGTAGATCCGCGGCCCGCCATCACGTGTCAGCCGGCCGTTTCCTGAGCCGTCACCGGTTTGTTGCTGATCGGCAATTGCGCCGGATCGCCGCGCACCTGAAGGCGCAATCCGGCCGCAGCCTCCCGCCCTACCCGTGCCCCATGCCGCGCGCGGTGCGGGCGAGCGCGACGACTCGCTCGCTCGGCATCGGCTGGGCGCGCAGGAACCCTTGCCA
>JBJTSG010000321.1:0-3460 GCA_046076505.1 Erythrobacter sp.
ATCCGGGCGGCTGGGGCCAGGTCGGCTTCATCAATGAGCCGATCATCAAGGACGAGCTTCACCAGCTCCGCGCCGAGACCTACTATTAGTTCAACGGCGGCCTGATCGACCGGATCACCCTCGGCTGGCTTTACACCGACCGCGAGAAGAACTTCGATTCGAACGAAAGCTTCCTGCGTCCCACCGCGGCCTTCGGAAACGGCCTGCGCGTGCCCGACCGCGCGATCGTCGGCCGCACCAACACCAAGAGCCTCGGCAACAACATCCTCGCCTACGATCCGTCGCGCTTCCTGACCGACGGCACCTACCTCGTCGAGAAGGCGACCTTCGACACGCAGTGGGTGGTCGGCGAGCGAGTCCACAACATCTACGCCCAGGCCAACATCGACGGCGATCTCGGCACCGTGCCGGTGCGCGGCAACATCGGCCTGCGCTGGTCGAGCGCTAAGCAGAACTCGATCGGGACCATCGCGGGTGGCCGTCTCAACGACGTGACTTACTCCTACGACGACTGGCTGCCGAGCGCGAACCTGTCGTTCGAAGTCGCCAAGGACACCTTCATCCGTGTCGCTGCCTCGAAGACCGTGACCCGTGCGCGCCTCGACCAGCTCGCGGCGAACCAGAACCTCGGCTTCCGCAACCAGGTCTGCGTCGACACCAATGGCGACCAGATCCCGGACCGTCTGCTGCCGGGCGCGTTCCAGCCGCCGGTCAACGTCTGCTACACTCTGGGTGGCGGCAACCCCCGGCTTGAGCCCTACCGCTCGACCAACTTCGACCTCTCCTTCGAGAAGTATTTCTCGCCGGGCACCGCGATCATCGTCGCCGCCTTCCACAAGGAGCTGTCGGACTGGGTGCTTGACCAGACCACCAGCATCAACCTGACCCGCGAAGTGAACCTCGCCGGGTGGCAGGCGCTGCTCAACGCCAACCCGCAGCTGGCGACCGGCACCTACTCGGGCCCGACCAACTTCGCGGACGGCAAGATCACCGGCATCGAAGGCACGGTGCGTCTGAACTTCGGTGACTTCGCCGATGCTCTCGACGGGTTCGGCGGCTTCGCGAGCGTCACCTACTCGGATGCCAAGATCAAGAGCCCGACCGTCAACCAGACGATTGCGATCCCTGGCTACTCCGACGTGACCTGGTCGAGCGACATCTTCTACGAGAAGCACGGCTTCCGCGCGAAGCTCGCCGCGCGCTACCGTTCGGGCTTCCTCTCGGAAGTCCAGAACTTCGCCGGCCAGCTTCAGGGCGCGCAGGCGCGTCCGGAGACGATCCTCGACGCGCAGATCGGCTACACCTTCGAGAAGGCCAGCGGCTTCCTCAACGGCGTGCAGATCCTCGCCGAAGTGTTCAACCTGACCAACCGTCCCTTCGTGACCGAGAACGACCTGTTCAACGCGCAAGGGGTGAAGGTCGGGACCTTCGCGAGCCGTCACGAGCTCTACGGGCGGACCTTCAACTTCACCATCCGCAAGAACTTCTGATCAGAAGTCCTTCGGGCGCAAGGAAGGGCTCGCCGGCGACGGCGGGCCCTTTCTGCATGAAGGTGGCGCGAAGGGCGGGCGAGCCCGCGCCGAGCCGGGCCCACACCCCGGCTACACCCCGCGCACACCCCTCCCACACCACCGGCAAGGGGCGCGATTCAGCGCTTTTTCACATGGAATGGTCAGGCCGCGAGCGGCGGCGCGGCACAATGGCGGGCGATGAACTCGCCATGGCTCGGCATCGCCGCCACGGCCTCGTCCATCGCTTGGGCAATCTGCTGGAACCGCTGCGCAACGGGCACCCCTTGGCGCATGTGCGCAAGGGCGGGGGCCCGTTTCGGAACAATGCCTTGGCCGAGATAGACCGCGATCCAGCTCGGGTTGGCGAACAGCTCCTGCGGCTCGGCGACGAGCATCCCGTGCTCCCGGAAGTGATCGATCTTGTACTGCAGGCTGTCCGGGATGGGCATCGCCGCGCAGTAGCGCCACAGCTCGGAATCGTCCCGCTCACAGGCCTTGTAGTGGAGGATCAGGAAGTCCCGGATCAGCTCGTATTCCTTTGAAGTCTGGGCATTATATTCCCGGGCCAGCAAGGGCGACATGGCGCTGTCGGGAAGCAGGGCGAGCAGCCTCAGGATGCCGTACTGGATGAGGTGCAGCGAGGTCGATTCGAGGGGCTCCATGAACCCCGCCGACAGCCCGATGGCGACGCAGTTCTTCTCCCAGAACTTCTTGCGTTTACCCGTGACGAAACGCAGGAGACGCGGGTCGGCGAGGACCTTGCCGTCGAGGTTGGAAAGCAGCGTCGCGGCCGCCTCGTCCTCGGAAATGAACTGGCTGCAGTGGACATAGCCGTTGCCGGTCCGATGCTGAAGCGGGATGCGCCACTGCCAGCCCGCCTCGCGCGCGGTGGAGCGGGTGTAGGGGGTGAACTCACCGCGTTCGCAGGGCACCGCGACGGCGCGGTCACAGGGCAGCCAGTGCTGCCAGTTGTCGTAACCCGCATGCAGCGCCTCCTCGATAAGCAGGCCCCGGAAGCCGCTGCAATCGATGAAGAATTCGCCCTCGATGCGGGTCCCGTCGTCGAGCGTGACCGCCGCGATGAACCCATCCTCGCCGCGCAGGGCCACGTCGACGACCTTGCCTTCCTTGCGGGTGACGCCCCGCGCTTCGGCATAGCGCCTGAGGAACGTCGCATAGAGCCCTGCGTCGAAGTGATAGGCGTAATCGAACGTCGACTGGATCAGCCGACGGTCGGGCGAGGGGTGGCTGAATTTGCCGGCCCTTGCCATCGCCCAGCACATCGAGAAGTCGTCGATCGGTCCTGCGACGCGGCCCTCGAGGCTCTCGCGCATCCAGTGATGGTAGAAGGGAACGCTATCGAATTCAGCGCCATACTGGCCGAAGGGGTGGAAGTAGGTGTGACCCTTCCTGCCCCAGTCGACGAACTGGATGCCGAGCTTGTAGGACCCTTGCGTCTCGCGAACGGAGGTCGCCTCGTCGATCCCGAGGCGGGCGTTGAAGTGGCGTATGGGGGGGATCGTCGCCTCGCCGACGCCGACGGTGCCGATCGCTTCGCTCTCGACGAGGGTGATCGCACAGGACTTGCCCACCGCCTCGGCAAGCGCCGCCGCGGTCATCCAGCCGGCGCTGCCGCCGCCGACAATCACGATGCTTTTCAGCGGTCCGGCTTCGGTCATGGTGTCTATCCCCCGCAACTTTCACGGATCAGCAGGCTCGTTTCGAGCCGCTGCGAGATCGCCGGGCCGTCGCCCTTGTCGATCAGCTTGGAGACCAGCATGCGGCCCGCGAGGTTCGCGTCCTGATCGATGGTGGTGAGCTGCGGCGTCACGAGGCGCGCGGCCGGAATGTTGTCGTAACCGACGACCGAGACGTCCTCGGGCACGCGCATCCCGGAGCGGGTGAGGGCGCGGATCGCTCCGATCGCGATGAGATCGGAGGCGGCGAAG
>JBJTSG010000322.1:0-18018 GCA_046076505.1 Erythrobacter sp.
GTCCCCGAGAAGTGTGATGCGTGCGGAGGCGTGGAGATCGGGCCGGCCACATCGGCTGGAGACGGCTCAGCGATTCCGGCCAGCAGCGTTCCTGCCTGCGGCAGGGGGTTCGGCCCCTGAACGGGTGCCGGCGGCAGCGCCGCGCCGAGCAATGCCGCGAAATCGATCGCGCTCCCCTCACCGCCGGCCGCGAGTGGATGGAGGCCGGGCGGGAGAGGAGGTGAAGGCGACAGTGAGGGCGTCTCGGGCAGCAGGGGGATCATCGTCTCGTCCTCCTCGAAAGGTCAGCCTCTGGACTGCAACTTGCGTGCCAGCGGCAATTCGCGGGCCGCCTCGCTCCGCTCGCGAGCGGCGGCGAGCGCAGCGCGGGCCTCGGCGGCGAGTTCGGCGAGGCGGCGCGCACGCGTCTCGGCCTGCGCCAGCGCATCGGCCTGCCAGGCGCGCTGGCGGCTCGCATCGCGCGCGCCGTCGCGGGCACCCGCCGCCAATTGCGCAAGCCCCGCAGTGAAGGCCGAACGCGACTGCAGGGCCACGCCCGACGTTTCGCAAGGGTGAGGTGCGGCCGCGGCGACCAGCCGCCAGCTCCGCTCGGCAAGCGCATGGCTGCGGGCCTCGGCCTCGAGCGCCTCGGCAAGGCCCCGCAGCGCCTGCTTCCTGGCAACTTCGGCGATCAGCCGCTGGCGCTCGAGAAGCGCAAGGCGACGCGCCTCACGCATCGCGCATCAATTCCAGCAGGGTCTCGTGACTGGCGGCCAGCGCTACCGCCTCGCCGCGCCCCTGGGTGAGGAAGGCATCGATCGGCTGCGAGAGCGCCAGCGCCGCGTCGAGCAGCGGGTCGCCCCCGGCGCGGTAGGCGCCCATCATCACCAGATCACGCCCGCCTTCGCGCGCCGCGATCAGCGCGCGCAGGCGCCGGGCGGCGGCGGCAACGGGCCCGCTCACCAGGTCGTCCATCACCCGGCTCAGGGAGGCGGGCACGTCGATCGCCGGATAGTGCCCGCGCTGCGCCAACTCTCGCGACAGGACGACGTGCCCGTCGAGGATCGCCCGCGCGGTGTCGACCACGGGGTCGTTGGTGTCGTCACCGTCGGCAAGCACGGTGTAGATGCCCGTCACGGCCCCGCCGCTACGAGCAGAATTGCCCGCGCGCTCTACGAGGCGGGTGACGGCTGCGAGCGCGCTCGGCGGATAGCCTCGCGCCGCGCCGGGTTCGCCCAGCACCAGCGCGAGCTCGCGCGCGGCGTGGGCGACGCGGGTCAGGCTGTCGAGGATTAGCAGGACCTCGCGGCCCTGCGCGCGGAAGTACTCGGCGATGGCACTGGCATATTGCGCTGCCCGGAGGCGAAGGTTGGGCGCGTGGTCGGCGGGCACCGCCACCACCACGATGCCCCCGCGCCGCGCACCCGCCATGTGGCGGTTCACGAAGTCCGAGACCTCGCGCGCGCGCTCACCGATCAGCGCGACGACGGTGACGTCGGCGACGGCGTGGCCCGCGATGGTGTCGACCAGCACCGACTTGCCGACGCCGGATCCGGCCATGATCCCGAGCCGCTGGCCCACCCCCATCGTCGCCAGCGCGTTGATCGCGCGCACGCCGCAGTCGAAGGGCTTGGACACGCTCGCCCGTTCGAGCGCGCCCTCGCGCCGGCCGGAGAGCTGCCAGGCGACCGGCAGATCAAGGCGCGGGCCGCCGTCGATCGGCTCTCCCAGCGCGTCGACCGCACGACCGAGCAGGGCCTCCCCGACCCGCACCTCGCCGGGCGCCCCGAGCGCGCGCACCCGCGCCTCTGGACGCAGCAGCATCGCGTCCCCGAGCAGCATCATCAGTGAGTGCCCGGCGCGAAAGCCGATGACTTCGGCGAGGCACTCGGCGCCTGCGTCGTTCTGTATGAGCCCCAGCGAGCCGACCGGCAGCGGCAGGCCTGCGACCTCGATCAGCCCGCCGTCGCAAGCGACGACGCGGCCGGTGAGCACCGGCCCCGCGGCGACCTGCGCGGCGCGCATCCGGGCAAGGTCGAGCTGGAGCTGCGCGATCATCCTCGCACCGCCGCCTCGATCGCGCGGCGCCATTCCTCGGGGCCCTCGCCGACCGTGCCCTCGGGGCTCTCGATGCGCAGCGCGCCCCGCAAGAGGGAGGGATCGGGAACGATCCGCCAGCCTTCGAGGCTCTCGTCCCCCAGCATGTCGATGTCTGCCGGGTTCAGGTGCAGCGCGAGGCTCTCGGCCGCACCGCCGATCCGCCGCGCCGCCGCTTGGCAGCGCGCGAGCAGTCCGGCACGATCGACCGCCGCCTCGCCGAACACGCCCTCGGCGAGAGTCATGACGGTTGCGGCAAGGTCCTCGGCGAGCACCGCGAGAGCGGCCTCGTCGAGAGCGCGGAAGGTGAGCCGCAGCGCCCGATGCCGCGATGCGTGCCCCGCGGCCTCCGCGGCAGCAGAGGCCCGGCCGGCCGCCTCGCCCTCGGCATAGGCGCGCGCAAGAGCCTCAGCTTGCGGATCGGCTGCGGGGTCGCCGGATTGGGGCGGCTCGGGCTGGGGATCGCCGAAGGGCAGCGCCTCGCGGAAAAGTTCGCCGCCATCCAGCAGCACGAGCCAGCCCGGAGCTTCCGGCCTTGCCTCGACGGCAAGGGGCGCGGCGAGCGCGCCGACCCACTCAGACGAACTCGCCACTGCCGCTTCCGATCACGATCTCGCCCGAATCCGCCAGGCTCCGCGCGATCTCGACGATCGCCTTCTGCGCGGCGAGGACCTCGCTCTTGGCCAAACGGCCGCGCAGCTCGATCTCGTCGCGCACGCCGTCCGCAGCGCGGCTCGACATGGCGGCGAAGAAGGGCGCACGGTCGGGCTCCTTGAGACCCTTGAGGGCATCGACCAGCTTCTCGCTGTCGACGTCGCGCAGCAGGCGGCCCATCGCCTGCGGGTCGAGGTCGAACAGCATCTCGAAAGTGAACAGCTGCTCCTCGATCCGCTCGGCGAGCGGCGCGTCGCGTTCGGCGATCGCCGGGAGCACGGTGTTGCGCAGCTCACCCGCAGCAAGGTTGATGAGGTTCGCCGCCTCACGCGGGCCGCCGATCATCATCGCGGCGGTGCCATAGGTGGCGGAGATGCGCTGGGTGAGCAGCGTGTCGATGGTGCTGATCGCCTTGGCCGAGATCGTCCCGCTCTTGGCGACGCGCTCGACCACCAGCGACTGGATCTCGAGCGGCAGCATGGCGAGCACCTCAGCGGCGGGCTCGGGTTCGATCAGCAGCAGCAGCGCGGCGATCACCTGGGGGTGCTCGTCAAGGATCAGGCGCACCAGCACGCCCGGCGCGAGCCATTGCGCGAGCGCGAGGCTGCGCGGAGCCGCCTCTGGCTCGATGCGTTGCATCATGCTGTCGGCGCGCGCGGGGCCCAAGGCCTTGTCGAGCAGCGTGCGCACGCGGTCGCCGCGGCCGCGCCGGGGCAAGGTTTCACGCGCCGCCTCGCCCGCGAAATCGGCGAGCGCCTCGGCCATGTGCGAGGCCTCGACCTCGCCCAGCGCCATCATCGCCGCGCCGAGCTTCTCGAGTTCGGTCGGGGAGAGGCGAGCGAGAAGGCCTGTTGCCTCCTCGTCGCCGAGCAGCATCAGGAAGACCGCGGCGCGGTCGACCCGGCTGAGGAGCGAATGTGCGGGCTCGGCGCTCATGCGGTGCCTGCCTCGGGCGTGGGTTCGGGTGCGTCGAGCATCCGCTGCAGCGCCTCGACGGCACGTTCGGGCTGGCTCGCGGCAAGGCGGCGGGCGAGCTCGACCTGGCGCGGGAGATCATCGAGGGAGACCGCAGGGGCCTTGCCGGGAGCCCCGCGAGCGGAAACGGCCAGCGCGTCATCGGCATCATCTACGGAGGCTTGGCCCGCATCGTCGGGCGCAGAATCGGCCTTCTTGCCCCTCGCCTTGCCGATCAGGGGGCGCACCGCGAGCAGCAACACCAGCAGCACTGCCACGAGCGCCGTGCCATAGCGCACCAGCATCGCGAACCACGGCGCCTCGTAGAAAGCGGGCGGCTCGAGATTGGCGGGCTCGAACTTGCTCGCCACCACCCGCACGGTGTCGCCGCGCTGTGTGTTGGCGCCGACCGCCGCACTGACCAGCGCCTCCAATTGCTGCGCGGTCATCGGCGCTGCCTTCTTGAGCGCCGCATCGCTCACCGCGACCGCGACCGAGAGCTTCGTGAGGCTACCCGGCCCGGCCGTGGTGACGGCGACCTCGCGGCCAAGCTCGTAGCTCCGGTCGGTGGCAGTCTCGGTGTCGGTCGCGACCGCGGCGGCGGGCGCGGGCGGCTGCGGCGCGCCGTTCTCGAGACTCGCCTGCGGCGGCGGCGTGTTGGCGGCAACGCCCGGCACCCCGCCTGCGGGCGCGGCGCCGGTGCGTGTCGAATTGCGCTGGCTTTCGGAGCGCACCACCCCGTCCTTCTGGTAGGTCTCGCGCGCGGAGGTCACCTCGTTGCGATCGAGCTCCACCTGGACCTGCGCGGAGAAGTTGCCCTCGCCGAGCAGGGGGAGCAGCAGCGCATCGAGCTGTTCGCGCAGCTTCGCCTCGTGCTCGCGCTGAAGGTCGAGGCCCTGCCCTTGCGCATTCTTCGGATCGGACAGGAGGCGCCCGTTCTGGTCGACCACCCGCACCGCGTCCGCACTCATGCCCGGCACGCTTGCCGCGACGAGGTTGACGATCGCCGCCACCTGCTCGCGGGTCAGGCTGCGCCCGCTGGCAAGCCGCAACATGACCGAGGCGCTCGGCGGGTTGGTGTCGCGCACGAACACCGAACGGTCGGGCGTCGCGAGATGGACCCGGACAGACTCGATCCCGTCGATCTCGCGGATCGTCAGCATCAGCTCGCGCTCGCGCGCCAGCCGGAGACGCTCGCCCTCGAGGGTGCGCGAGGTGCCGAGCGGCATCGAATCGAGGAGCTGCTCCGCGCCCTCGGGCGCCGCGATGCCGGCATCGCTCGCGACCAGCATCTTGGCGCGGTAGAGGTCGTTGTCGGACACCGAGATCGCGCCAGTCGAATTGTCGATCGCGTAGTCGATCCCGCCGGCCTCGAGCGTCTCGACCACCTTGGCACGCTCGGCATCGGTGAGGCTGGTGTAGAGCACCCGGTCGGGGCCGGAGGAGATCGCCATCCACAACCCCGCCGCCGCGGCGAGCGCGCCGACTCCGGCGAGCGCAGGCAGGGCGCGGGCGAGCGCGGGCTGGGAGAGGAAGCCCGCCACCGGCGCAGGCAGCATGGTGCGCCAGCCGGCGGACGGCGCGGCGGGCGCGAGCGGGAGGCCCGCCGGGTCGGTGGGCACGGGAAGCGCGGCGTCAGCCATCTATCAGCCTCCCATCCGCATGATGTCTTGGTAGGCGCTGAGCAGCTTGTTCCTCACTTGCAGCGTGGCCTCGAAGGCGACGCTCGCCTCCTGCCGCGCCAGCATCACCTGCGCGATGTCGGTGACCTGGCCGCGCTCGTAGGCGACCTGCATTTGGCTCGAGCGCTGCTGCACCGCGCTGACCTGCCGGAGCGCGTTGGTGAGCGTGTCGGCAAAGCCCACACCCGGCGTCCTGCCAAGGGCCTGAGAAGCGCCGCTCGCCTCGCTGGCAGCGCGGACATCGCGCAAGGCGGCGCTGCGGGCGAGCACCTGCTGGCGCAGGGCCATGACGTCCTCGACGCCGAAGGTGACGCGACCCACCGGGTTCATGCCGCGCCTCCCGCGGCGAGGAGACCGGCGCCGCGCATCGAGGCGAGGCGGTAGCGCAAGGTGCGCTCAGAGATCCCGAGGCTGCGCGCGGTGGCCGCGCGGTTGCCGCCGTGGCGGGCGAGGGTGTCGAGGATCGCTTGCGCCTCCGAGGCAAAGGCGACGTCCGACAGCGAGCGGGAGATCGCGGCCGCGTTGGCGGTCGCCGCGGCGGGGGGCGAGCCGCTCTCCGCGACCGCGCGAACGGCGGTATCGAAGACGATGTGGTCGGGTGCGATGCGCCCCGCCTCGCCAGCAAGCAGGATCGCGCGGCGCATGACGTTCTCGAGCTCGCGCACGTTGCCGGGCCAGGCGTGGCCTTCGAGCAGCAAGAGCGCGTCGGCGTCGATCCAGCCGGGGCGGCCGGGGGCCGGGGCGTGCCTCAGCAGCATCGCGAAGGCGAGCGCCGCGATATCGCGCGGCCGGTCGCGAAGTGCGGCCAGGCGCAGGGGGAAGACGTTGAGGCGGTATAGCAGGTCCTCCCGGAAACGCCCGGCCTCGACCTCGGCGGCGAGATGCCGGTTGGTGGCGGCGACGATGCGCACATCGACCTTGACCGGCTTGGTCGCGCCGAGGGGCAGGATTTCGCCCTCCTGCAACGCGCGCAGCATCTTCGATTGCAGCGCCAGTGGCAGTTCGCCGATCTCGTCGAGCAGCAGGGTGCCGCCGTCGGCTGCGCGAAACAGGCCCTCACCCGCCTCCGCTGCGCCGGTGAAGGCGCCCTTGCGGTGACCGAACAGCAGCGCCTCGAGCATCGCTTCGGGCATCGCCGCGCAGTTCACCGCAACGAAGGGGCTGCTCGCGCGGGCGGAGAGGCGGTGGACGAAACGGGCGAGCACCTCCTTACCGGTCCCGGTGGGTCCTTCGAGCAGCACGGGAATGTCGCTCGCCGCGATGCGTTCGGCGAGGGTAAGCAGCGCCAGCGATTGCGGATCCCCCGCGACCGGCCAGCCCCCTTGCGCCGAGGCGGCGATCAGCGCCGCACGGGCGGGAGCAAGATCGCCCGGGTCGTAGGCGAGCGCGACCTGTCCCTGCCCGGCGAGCGCCAGCGCGGGCGCGTCGGCGTGGGAGAGCGCGACCGCGACCTTGCCGCTACGGGCGATCCCTGCGGCCATCGCGCGGGACATGTCTTCGCCGAGCACGATCCGCTCGTGCTGCCAGCTCCCGGCCATCAGCGGCAGGGTCATGTCGATGAGGATATCGTGCGCGCGCGCCCGCGGCGCCCTGTCCGCGCCCTGCACGCAGCCGCTTGCCGGTTCCATCATGCTTGTCCCTGATTGCTGGTTGGTCTCGGCAATCCTGTGCCGCAATCAGCCTGCAC
This sequence comes from Erythrobacter sp., assembly GCA_046076505.1. Lineage (GTDB taxonomy): Bacteria > Pseudomonadota > Alphaproteobacteria > Sphingomonadales > Sphingomonadaceae > Erythrobacter. The sequence goes on from JBJTSG010000322.1 coordinate 7,054, forward strand.
AGGAGGCAAATTTAAGCCCCCGTAGCTTTCCCTAAGGGCTGTGCGGCAGGGGCGGCAGGAAATTGCCGGAGGCCAGCACCGCGACGCAGCCTCCGATCTTCAAGCAACTGAGAACATGTCATTTTTTTGCAGGCTTAAACAATCCGCGGCGCTGCCGCTCTTAGCCGCAGCAGCGACGGGCCAATTCGTGCTGCACAGACCATTCGGGAGTTTGAAAAATGAACGTAGTGAACACCAACATCTCGGCCCTGCGCGCGACCAACGCCAGCGTCTCTGCCGGCAAGATGCTCGGCACCTCGATGGAACGCCTGTCGAGCGGCAAGCGCATCAACAGCGCCGCCGACGACGCCGCTGGCCTCGCGATTTCGGCCTCTATCACTTCGCAGATCCGCGGCATGCAGCAAGGTATCCGCAACGCCAACGACGGCATTTCGCTGGCTCAGACCGCGGAAGGCGCGCTCGACGAGGTGACCAACATGCTTCAGCGCATGCGCGAGCTGACCGTGCAGCGTTCGAACGGCACCTACTCGACCACCGACCGCGGCAACATCGATGCCGAGCGTGACGCGCTGGCCGCGCAGATCGACGCGGTGATCGAAAACTCCAGCTTCAACGGCATCAACCTGTTCTCGACTGCATCGCCGAACAACGTCATCTCGATCCAGGCTGGTGCCGAACTGGTCGATGCGCTGACCCTGACCCTGCCTGAACTCGACGTCACGACCGGTGCCTTGGCTGGCGTCGTGAACTTTGCCAGCAATATCGCAATCGCGACCGCTTCGCTGGACAACTACGATTCGGCCATCGGCGCCGTCACCACCGCGCGCGCCAACCTCGGTGCGTTCCAGAACCGGCTGCAGTCGGCGGTGAACAACCTCACCAACGTCTCGACCAACCTCACCGACGCGCGCTCGCGGATCATGGACACCGACTACTCGGCGGAAACCACCGCGCTCGCCAAGGCCCAGATCCTCGGCCAGGCCTCGACTGCGATGCTGGCTCAGGCCAACCAGTCGCAGCAGAACGTGCTGTCGCTGCTGCGTTAAGCCCTTCGTTCCCCGAAGCCGCCCCTGTCCCCTGGGGCGGCCCTTCGAGAGCCCGGAGCCGGATGGCTCCGGGCTTTTCTCTGTTTGCATGCGGTTGGGCCGGGTGAAGGCGGGCGCAAATCAACGGTCAGGACAGGGCCCGGCACGTATCAGGATGTGTCGCCCACAAGATCCCGGTTCGAGCGCGACGTTGCAATGCCAAGGCGCGATGGGCTTGGTTTATCGCGCCTTGTGTTCCCGGGGTTCTTCGAGAATGCCGCTGCTGGATCGAGCACCGGTCTTCTATCGAAGATCACGCAGCGTCGGTATAGCCACTGGCGCGCAGGACTTCTCGGACGACGTCCAGATTGGTCTGGGCGAGTAAACTGCCGACGCCCTGGTAACTTTCCTCAAGCGTGGGCCGATCTCCGATCTCCAGACAGGTCTCCCATGCAGAGACCGCCAGCGGCAACCACTCATTCAGGGCATTCGCAGGGTCGGCTTTCGCCTTTGCAAGCGCAATATTGCCAGCCGCAAAAAAGAAATCGGGTGAATGACTCCATTTTCCGACATTCTCGTGAATATAATTTAGAGCCATGTCAAATTCACCAACCTTGCCGAGGCAGTAAATATAGCGGATCACCATGGGATGCATCCAATTCGCTCTGGGCGGCGTGGCGGCTAATGACTGTTCATAAAGTCCGCAAGCGTTGATGAATTCATCAAGCTTTTCATTTTCCTTTGCCAGCTGATAAAGGATGTAGGGATCCCCAGGTCGATCTTCCAGATCCAGCAGCAGCAAAGCGCGATTGCGACCATTCTTGGTTGCCATCTGTGCTTCGAGATATCCATCATGTTCGAGATGGATCTCAATCCGTTCGCGCGGCAGGTCCGAGACGACCTGTTCGTGGACGCGCCGTTCGAACCTTGCACCCCGCGGCAGAACTCTGGTCAGCCAGCTCCGGGCTTCGGTTGGCACCTCTTCGCCATACTTTCCCCTTGCCAACATTACCGAGCTGCGGACACAGACATTGCCCAGCCGATCGGATGTCTCGCACCAGGGGCGCAGGAGCTCGCCGCCGGATTCGATCCATTCGTCCGCGTCGATGATGAGGTTCCAGTCCGCATCGGCGAGGTCCAGCGACCGGTTGCGCGCTTCTGCGAAGCTGCCGGGCCAGTCCATCTCGTGGACGATCGCACCGGCCTTGCGGGCCAGTTCCCTTGTGTCATCGGTCGAACCGGTATCCAGCACCACCATCGTGTCGACAAAAGGGCGAACGCTTTCGAGACAGCGGGTGATGCAGCGGGCCTCGTTCCGGGCGATCATCGCCACGGCGATGGTGACGGACGACTTTCTGGACGGGGATTTCTTGGAGAGCGGCACGGCGGAATACTCCAGCGGGTGTGTCTTGGCTGGTCTGCTATCGGGGAATGGTTAACGGGAAAAAGGCACCCGCCTGCGTAACGCCCCGCCGCCGCGCGGAGATTGCTGTGCCCCGTATTTGAGACGGCGCCGATAACCAGCGTCACCGTTTTGCCCCGGCAACAACGATCGTGCGACGATGCGGTCACTTGGGCGATTCACGCCAAACCCCGTGACGAAAGCCCGCGGCCAATCCCGCCTAGAAGCAATACCTATGTTACCGACAAACCGCTGGTTAACCATGAGCCTTAACTCCGATCGCCATGGCCCTGCCCGCAACCGGCGGTGGCCAGCACAACTGGGACGGTTCACGATCGGAAAAGCGAATGCTGAACATTGCGTTGATCGGGATGGGGTACTGGGGGCGAAACCTGTTTCGCGTCCTGTCGGGCAATCCCCGCCTCAAGCTGGCTGCGGTCGTCGACCTTCAGCCGGATCTCAAGGAAAAGCTGGCGTTCTCCCACCCGGGCGTGGCGGTGCATACCGACGTTGCCGCGGTGATGACCGATCCGGCAATCGATGCGGTGGTGATCGCCACCCCAGTCGCCTCTCACTACATGCTGGCCCGCGCCGCATTGGAAGCGGGCAAGCATGTCATGGTCGAAAAACCGATGTGCGGTTCGGTGGCCGAAGCGACCGACCTCATTGCCCGGGCCCGCCTTTACGGGCTGACCTTGATGGTGGACCACACCTTCCTGTTCCACCCCGCGGTGCGCAAACTGGGCGAACTGGTCCATTCGGGCGCTCTGGGGCAGGTGTCCTACTTCGATTCCCAGCGGGTCAACCTTGGCCTGTTCCAGCCGGATGTGAACGTGGTCTGGGATCTGGCGCCGCATGATCTGTCGATCATCAACTACCTGTTCGGCTGCCAGCCGATCGATGTCGAGGCCTCGGGCTACCGGCACTTCGACCGCGGCTCGGCGGATATCGCCTATCTGACGCTGCACTATCCGGGCAACCTGATCGCCCACCTTAACCTCAGCTGGATGTCGCCGGTCAAGGTGCGCCGCATCGCCATCGGCGGCAGCGCGCAGATGGCGGTGTGGGACGATCTCAACCGCGACGAGCCGGTCAAGATCTACGATTCCGGGATCACCTTCCACCCGCAGCAGGACCGTGAACACCTGCTGCCGAGCTACCGCATCGGCTCGGTCCATTCGCCCCGTGTGGCCGGCCCGGAACCGCTGGTCGAGGTGGTCGAACATTTCCGCCGGGTGATGCTGGGCGAGGAGGCCTGCCTGACCGACGGTGCCTTCGGCCTCAGCATCGTGCGCACGCTGGAACAGGCGCAGACGCAGCTCGACGCCAATTTCAGCCGGCTCTCAGCAATCCATGCGCAGGACCGGCCTGTCGCCATGAGGGCTGTCGGCCAATGAACATGATGACCAGCCTTGCTGTCCCCTTCGCGGACCTGTCGCCCCAGTGGGACACGGTGCGCGATGCGGTAATGCCGGACATCGAGCGGCTGTTCGCCGCCAATGCCTTCTGCCTCGGCAAGTGGGTGACGGATTTCGAACGCGCAGTTGCGGGCTACCTCGGCGCGAAGCACGCCGTCGCTGTCAGCAGCGGCAGCGCGGCGCTGCATCTGGCGGTTCTGGCCGCAGGGATCGGAACGGGCGACAAGGTGCTGGTGCCCAGCAACACCTTCATCGGCACGGTCTGGGGCCTCGTCTATGCCGGGGCGACGCCGGTGTTCTGCGATGTCGAAGAAGGCTCCGGCACGATCGACATGGGCGACGCCGCAAGGCGCATGGAACCCGGCGTGCGGGCGATCATCCCGGTTCATCTCTATGGCCAGCCCGCCAACCTTGCAGCGGTGTTTGATTTCGCCGCCCGCCACAGCCTGACCGTGGTCGAGGACGCCGCCCAGGCCATCGGCGCACTCTACGATGGCCGGGCGGTGGGCACGCTGGCGCGGCTGGGGTGCTACAGCTTCTATCCGGGCAAGAACCTCGGCGGGGCTGGCGAGGGCGGTCTGGTGGTGACCGACAACGACGCCGATGCCGCCGCGCTGCGGGCGATGCGCAACCACGGGCAAAGCGAACGCTACCTGCACCAACGCCTCGGCTTCAATTACCGGATGGACGGGCTGCAGGGCCTGGTGCTGGGCCACAAGCTGCCGCACCTTGATGACTGGACCAACCAGCGCCGCGCGATTGCCGCGCATTACGACGCGGCCCTGCGCGATCTGCCGCTGAAGCTGCCGCAGGTGGTCCACCAGGATCACGTCTATCACCTTTATGTGGTGCGCACCCCGCGTAGCGAAAGCCTGCGCGAGCACTTGCGCATGTGCGGCATCGAAACCGGCCGCCACTATCCCGTGCCGCTCCACCGCCAGCCGTGCTTTGCGCATCTGCCGGTACCCTCGCACGCCCTGCCGGTGACCGAGGACTTTGCGACCAACGGCATCAGCCTGCCGGTCTTTGTCGGGATGACCGTGGTGCAGCAGGACCGCGTGATCGAAGCGGTGCGCGGCTTCTTCGCGCAAGGCGGCGCGCATGGCTGAGCAGCGCCCTCGCCCCCGCCGCCACGCGCTGTGCGTGCGCCCCCGGCCCAATCCCGAAGCGCCTGCGTTCCTGCGGGCCATTTCGGATGAATGGATCGAGGCCCTCGCGCTGCATTGCGACGTCACCACGATCGAACACGACTTCGATTTCAACGAGGTCTGCGACCGGGTGCGCCCCGACTTCGTGATCTATGACGCGGTCCACTGGGTCCGGCCCACCCGCATCAACGTGGCCAATGCCCGCGCCCACCCGCACCTCCCGCGCGCGTTCTTCTTCAATTGCGATCCGCACGATCCGATGCGTCCGCAGTTCATGGAACTGCTGCACCTCTATGGTATCGACACCGTGTTCTGCGGTTTGGAACACCTCAAGCAGATGCCTGAGCTGCGCCAGCTGAATTGCTTCATCCTGCCGCTTTTCGTCGATACCGAGGTGTTTCGCGATTACGGCGTCGAACGCAACATTCCGGTCAGCGTCTTTGGCGGCCACCTGTACCCCACATTCTATCGCTGGCGCGCGCGCCTGCTCAATGAAATCAGGCACATAATTCCCACGCTGATCTATCCCCATCCGGGATATGGCAACGGGCAGCCAGGCCCGTTCGAAGTGCGCGGCGAGCCATATGCGCGGCTGCTCTGTGCCAGCCGCTTCTCGGTGGCGGACACCACCCGCCTCGATTACGTGGTGCGCAAGCATCTGGAGATCCCCGCGACCGGCGCAATCCTGATCGCACCGGATTCCGCAGTGCTGGGGGCGCTGGGCTTCATCGACATGGAGAACTGCATTCTGGGCGAGGGACCGTCCCTCTACCAGAAGATCGCCGCCGTCGCCGGCGATGCGCAAACCTGCGAGCGGATCAGCGCGGCAGGCCATGATCTGGTGCATCGCCGCTATGCCCGCCACAACTGGACCCACATGGTCGACTGGTTCGAATGCCGCTCGGCCTGCCAGCCCGGTGAGGTAACGCAGCAGGAGGCGGTGTTCGGCCATTTCCGCAACGTGCCGGCGGGGCCTGATGTAATCCCGATCGCCGGGTTCGCACTGGCGGAGAGCCCGATGTCGCAGGTGCTGGGTGAGGCTGCGGCCGCGATCCGCGATGGCGGCAACCTCGATCACGCCAAGGCACGGCTGCACGAAGTGAGCGGGTGGATCGGGCATATCGCCGAGCCGCGCTACCTGCTCGGGGTGATCGCCATGCTGCAAGGCGATCTCGACCAGGGCATGCTGTTGGTCGGTCGCCGCGCGTTCAGCAGCGATGGCGACAAGCTCAGGATCGGCCAGCTGGACCCGTGCGAACTGGCATGGCTCCTGCTGATCGGCGGAATCAGGAATGATCCCGCGCTCTGCGCGCAGTTGATTGAACGCGCGCGCCACACCGCGCATGTCAGTGTCCGGCGTGTCATGTGGATGCTGAGCGGGGCGTCGCCCAGCGCCGATTTCCGCGCCGAAGGCCTGCTGACGGCCCAGCCGGGGGACTGGCCTTCGATCCACTGGGGCGGACAGGACAGCTTCCCGCAATGGCTTGGCGTGCTGGCGCGCCTGCTGGAGGCAAACGGCGCGGCTGCGCTTGCAGATTACATGCGGCTGATCGCCGCCCGCGTCGAAGCGGACGGGCACGCCGAACAAGTGGCACCAATTGCAGCCGGGGCACATCATGCAGCTTGACCGGCTTCCGCTGGCTGCTGCCCATTGCATCACGGCCTACGAGGACCGGCACGCCGCTGCGTGGGACGAACTGGTGTCCCGCAGCCAGGGCGGCACGATCATGCATACCCGGCGCTTCCTGTCCTACCACGGGGATCGCTTTGCCGACGAAAGCCTGTGCTTCTGGAGCGAACCCGGCGGGCGGCTTGAGGCCGTGCTGGCGCTGGCCCGCTCACCGGGCGATGCAGCGGTGGTGGTGTCCCATCCCGGCAGCACCTTCGGCGGCCTGATCGAACCCACGATCGATCCCGCACGGCGCGCGGGCCTGCTGGCGGCCGCCGCCGGGGTCCTGCTCGACCGCGGCTACCGCAGCCTTGTCTACAAGCCCTCGCCCGCCATTTTCGGGGCGCAGTTCGATGAAAGCGACCTGCGCCTGATGATGCGCGTGGGCAGCGTGCGCCGCTGTGATCTGTGGAACTTCATCCGGCTCGACCACCACCATGAACTTGCGCCCAAGCGGCGGGCTTCGGTGAAGGCGGCGGCCCGCAAGGGCGTGACGGTCCGGCAGGCGCAAGGCGACGAGGAGTGGCTGGCGTTCCACTCTCTGCTCACCGCCAACCTCGCCAGCCGACACGCCGCTGTCCCGGTGCACAGCGCTGAAGAGATGCTGCTGCTGCGTCAGCGCATTGCGGGCGAGAACGCGCTGTGGCTGGCCTTCGACCGGCATGGCGAAATCGTCGCGGGCACCTGGTGCTTTGCCTACAACCAGCGCGCTCAGCACACCCAGTACATCGCATCATCCCCGCACGGGCGCGAGCTTGGCGCTGTCGACAGCCTGCTGGCAGCCGTGATCGCGGATGCAGGCCAGCGCGGGCGCAATGTCCTGTCCTTCGGCATCAACACCCTTGGCGATGGCTTTCGCGTCAACGGCAACCTGCTCAAGCAGAAGCTGCGCTTTGGTGCAGGCGTGGCGGCGTGCTGGCAGTTCGATGTCGATCTTGCCCGCCTCGCGCAAGTCGACCCCGGTTTCGCGTGACGGACGGCGGAGAATTGTGGTGACACAGACAACCATCATCGGTGGCGGCATCGCCGGCCTCGTCTGTGCCGCGCTGGCGCATGCGCGCGGGCACGAGGTGACGGTGATCGAAGCCGGCCTTGAGCTTGGCGGCTTGTGGAAATCCTCCGAGGTTGCGCTGGGCGGTTACCGGCTGGCGCTTGATGCGGGGCTGCGCCTGCCGGTGGCAACCGGCGAGGCCCGGCTCGACGATGCGATCTTCCACCGCCCCGATTTCGCCTTCGCCTGGGACCGGTTCGAAGGCTGGCCGCGCGAAGGGGCGATCTGCGCGGGCCGCTTCAACCCGGAAAATTCGTGCCTTGATGCGGGCAGGCTGAACGCGCGCCTCGCCGATGTCGTGGCCGAGATGCGTCAGTCCAGCCCCGCCCCGTCCGAGCCTGCCACGGCGCGCGACCATGCCGTGGCATGGTACGGCCCCACGCTCGCCGACGGGCTGGTGCGCGATGCGGTGCTGGGGCTGTTCGAGACCGAGCTGGAAGCGCTGGCGCCCCAGGCGGTGCGCTGGTTCGTGCCGCGCCGGGTCATTCTGGGCGATCATGAAGCCACCGCCCGCCTGCTCGCCGATCCCCGGCTGGAGGGCCGCGTGGCACACGCGCGCCATCAGGACATCCCGCAGGCCACCAGCCGCCCCTTCCTGCAACCGCGCGGCGGCGGCGTTTCGACCTGGGTGCGGGCGTTGCATGCCAGCCTTGAACGGGCCGGGGTGCGCTTCATCCTCGGCGACGGTGTCGCCGCGATCGCAGCGCGGCCAGCGCCGGGCGCGGTCGATCGTCTGGTGCTGCGCTCGGGCGTGGAACTTGCGGTCGATCAGCTCATCAGCACCCTCGCCCCCGGACTGATCCTGCGCGCGCTGGGGGCACCGACCGGCGCGGTGCCGCAATTCCGTCACTTGCGCATTTCCCACGTGCTGGTCGACCGGGCACCGGATCATAAGGCCTGTTATGGCCTCAACTTCAACCGCCACCCCGCCTTCTTCCGGGTGATCTTCCACGACAACCTCTCGGCCCTTCCTGAAGGCGCGCATGTGCTGACGTTCGAACATCTGATCGACGATACCGACCGCCCCGATATCGCAGCGGCAGCGCTGGAGGAATGTCGCCGCAGCGGGGCAATGCCGGCCGAAACCCGGCTGCTCACCAGCGACAGCGACCTCTACCGCAACGCCATGGCCGTGCCCCTGCTGGCGCACGTCGAGGAGGCTGCACGGCAACATGCTGCGCTGCTGGCCCCGCTGCGCAATCTGCGCTTCGTGGGCAGAGCCGCCAGCGGCGCGGCGTTCCTCGACCAGATCATCCGCGAAGCCGACGCGGCCATTTCGGCAATTGAGGAGGAAGCGGGATGTCCGGGCCAAGCAGCATAGCAAACAAGCTGATCGCAGCGGAGGACTATGCCCGCACCTACCTCGTCGACATGGCCTTCGAAGAGCACCTGATCACGGCCCGGCAGGATCGCTGCCTTGAATTTCTCGACGCCTGCCAGCCTCGCAGCATGCTGGAGGTGGGGTGCGGGCCCGATCTGCTGATCGACCGCTTCGACCTTGCCGGATCGGCCATCGCGCAGTGGATGGTGGTCGAACCCTCGTTCTATGCCGATACCATCGCGGCGCGCATGGCAGGCTGCGACAAGATCGGGCTTTGCCGGGGCTATCTTGAAGAGCGGATCGACGTCCTGCTGGAAGCTTGCCCGGGCGGCTACGACGCAGTCCTGCTGTCGGGCCTGCTGCACGAGACTGCCAATCCCGCCTTCATGCTCGAGGCTACCTTCACATTGATGCGGCCGGGTGGCCACCTCTTCGTGAGCGTGCCGAACGCGCATTCATTCCACCGCCTGTTAGGCTTGGAGTTGGGCATGATGCAGGCGCCTACCGAGCTGTCCGAGCGCAATGTTGCTCTCGGCCAGCCGGTGGTGTTCCACCGCCAGTCGCTGGAGGCGCTGGTCGAGGCATCAGGGTTCGCGAACTGCCAGTTCTCGGGATACATGCTCAAGCCGTTCTCGAATGCGCAGATGGGCAGCGTAATCGAGTCGATCGGCAGCGATGTGGTCGAAGGCCTCAACCGTCTCGGACGCAGATTTCCCGAGCAGGCCGCAGAGATTGCGGTAACAGCCCGCAAGCCGGACTGAACTTCGCACGATTTTGTCGGCTTCCTTCGGATTCCAGTTTCACCAATTTGGGCAGGTGAACGGTAAAGTTTGGCCACCACGCGCCGGGAATTGCAAGACTCCGGGCTTTCTCTTTTGCCTGACCCTTGTCAGCCCGCGGTTCGGAGGGCGCAGATGGTTCGGGAATTTGGGCAAAGCTCGGTTCCGGAGTCGCGCGAGACCTGGGGGCACTATACCGGCGAGATCGCGGTGGTGGTGATCGGCGTGCTGATCGCGCTCGGCGCGGATTTGGCAGCCTTGCAGTTCAACCCGGCGACTGCACCGCAATGTCGCCGCACAGCAAGTTACGTTGCGTGAGATTTACGGATCATGCGCCGACACCAATGCGCTGCACGTGATCGATCCGCGCCTGAAGTAGCAATTGCCGCGCCGTCACTTGGCCGCCGGCTTCCCCGCCGCCGGCTCCGGCACCGGCCGCACCGCCGCCACTCCCGGCCCCTCGAGAAGCAGCAGCGAGATGCGGCGGTTGCGCGGATCGGCGGGGTTGTTGGCGATCAGCGGCTCGGTTTCGGCCACGCCCTCGATCCGGGCGATACGCTTGGCCGGCACGCCGCCCAGCACCAGCGCCTGACGGGTCGCCTCGGCCCGGCCGGTGGAGAGCGACCAGTTGTTCGCCGTCACCCCGCCGCGCCACGGCAGCGAATCCGTGTGTCCGCGGAGGATCAGCGGGGCAGGCTCGTCCTTCAGCGTCTCCGACATGATCTGGAGCAGCCCGCGCGCCTGCTTGGTGAGGATCGTGGTGCCGAGCTCGAACATCGCGAAATCGGCATCGTCCATGAGGTCGATGCGGATGCCCTCGGGCGAGCGCATCACACGCACCTGGCGGGCGAGGTGAGACAGCTCGCGCTTCTCGGCGATGCGGCGACCGATCTTCTCGCGCAGCTCGCGCAGCTTGTCGCCCTTGTCCGAGTTCTGCCCCGCCTCGGCCGCCCCGCCGCTCGCCCCGCGTGGGACGGTCAGCGTCTGCTTGCCGGTCTGGCCCTGGCGTTTCGATTCGACGATCGAGGAACCGGTCAGCAGGCCGTCGGCACCGGCCGGCTCGCGGCGCAGCTTGACCAGAGTGGGGGCGAAATAGTCGGCGATCCCCTGCCTCTGCTTCTCCTCGGTCGCCCCGAGCAGCCACAGCAGAAG
>JBJTSG010000323.1:0-2962 GCA_046076505.1 Erythrobacter sp.
CTGCATCGGCAGGAAGGCGCCGCCCGAGTCGACCAGGTAGACGCACGGCAGGCGGTTCTCGAAAGCGATCTCCTGTGCGCGCAGGTGCTTCTTCACCGTCATCGGGTAGTAGGTGCCGCCCTTCACGGTCGCATCGTTGCACACGATCATGCACTGGCGGCCCGAGACGCGGCCGACCCCGGTGATGATCGAGGCGCCATTCACATCGCCCTCGTACATCCCGTTCGCCGCGAGCTGGCCAACTTCCAGAAAGGGCGAACCCGGATCGAGCAGCCGCTCCACCCGCTCGCGGGGGAGCAGCTTGCCGCGCGACACGTGCCGCTCGCGATGCTTCTCCGGCCCACCGAGCGCCGCCTCCGCCACGCGGGCGCGCAGCTCCTGCGCCAGCGCGTGATTATGCGCGAAGCGGGCCTTGGCCTCGGGGCTTTCGCGGTCGAGCCTGGTGGTGAGAACGGGTGCGGTCATCTCAACGCTTTCTGACGAATTCGGCCCGCAGCACCAGTCCCTTAATGCCGGGGTATTTGCAGTCGATCTCCTGCGCGTCGCCGGTCAGGCGGATCGACTTGATCAGCGTGCCCTGCTTGAGGGTCTGGCCTGCGCCCTTGACCTCAAGATCCTTGATCAGCGTCACCGCATCGCCATCGGCGAGGATATTGCCGACCGCATCGCGCACCTCCACCGCGTCCTCGGCCACGCGCTTCGCCGCGAGTTCGGACGCGGGGAGCCATTCGCGGCTGGCCTCGTCATAGACGTAGTCTTCGTCGGTGCCGCTCATCCTGCCGCTCCCTGCATCGAGAGGCTTTCGGGCGAGGCGACCATTTCCCAGGTGTTCCATTCCTCGACGATCTGCCCGCCGCGGATCACCGCGAGGTTGATGCCGATCATCGTCATCGGTTCTCCCGTTTCCTTGTTGCGCACGGTGCAGGTCATGCGGGTCGCGACCTTCTCGCCATCGACAAACTGATCCTCGACGGTGAAGGAATCGGGGGCGTAGTCGAACAGCTGGTGGAAGTTGAGGATCGACCGGCGGAACTCGGCCCAGTCGCGCGGGCCGGCCGAGGTGTGGCCGCGATAGTCCGGGGCGATCAACGCCGCCATCGCGTAGACATCGGCGCGCGCGTAACAGTCGATAAGCGCGCGGAACACGGCCTTGCGGCCCTCGGGCGTATCCTCGTGCATCATCCTCTCCCCCTTGGCCCGCGGCGGCCCTTACCCCGCCGCCCCGATCAGCTCGCGCCCGATCAGCATCCGGCGGATCTCGTTGGTCCCCGCGCCGATGTCGAGCAGCTTGGCGTCGCGCATGTAGCGTTCGACCGGCCAATCGGTGGTGTAGCCCGCCCCGCCCAGCGCCTGCACGCTCTCGGCCGCGACCTTGAAGGCGTTCTCGCTCGCGAGCAGGATCACACCCGCCGCATCGAAGCGCGTCGTCTGGCCCGCATCACAGGCCTTGGCGACCGCATAGGTGTAGGCGCGGGCCGATTGCAGGGCGACATACATGTCGGCGACCTTGGCCTGCATCAGCTGGAAGCTGCCGATGGGCTTCCCGAATTGCTTCCGCTCGCGCAGATAGGGGATCACCGTGTCGAGGCACGCCTGCATGATGCCGAGCTGCAATCCGGCGAGCACCACGCGCTCGTAATCGAGCCCGCTCATCAGCACCCCGACGCCGCCGTTCAGCGGCCCCATGATGCGGTCTTCGGGGACGAAGCAGTCGTTGAACACCAGCTCGGCGGTGGGCGAACCCTTCATCCCGACCTTGCTGATCTTCTGGCCGATGGAGAACCCTTCGTCGCCTTTCTCGATCAGGAAGGCGGTGATGCCGCGGCTGCCTGCGTGGCCGTCGGTCTTGGCATAGACCACCAGCGTATCGGCCTCGGGCGCGTTGGTGATCCAGAACTTGGTGCCGTTGAGCACGTATCCGCCCTGGACCGCGTCGGCCTTGAGCTTCATCGAAACGACGTCCGACCCGGCCCCGGCCTCCGACATCGCCAATGACCCGACATGCTCGCCCGAGATCAGCTTGGGGAGGTATTTCGCCTTCTGCTCGTCATTCCCCCAGCGGCGGATCTGGTTGAGGCAGAGGTTGGAGTGGGCGCCGTAGCTGAGACCGATGCTGGCCGAAGCGCGGCTGACTTCCTCGACCGCGATTACGTGCTCAAGATAGCCGAGGCCCAGCCCGCCCCATTCTTCCTCGACCGTGATGCCATGCAGCCCCAGCGCCCCCATCGGCTCCCACAGCTCGCGCGGGAAACGGTCCTCGCGGTCGGTGCGTTCGGCGAGGGGAGCGATCTGTTCGTCGGCGAAACGTGCGGCGCTGTCGCGGATCATTGCGGCCGCTTCGCCGAGCTGGAAGTCGAAATCGGGGGTCGCGCGCATTTTATGTCCTGCCGGTGAAATGATCGTTCAGACGCCCGCATAGCAAGCGCCGGCGCGAAGGCCAACCGGGGACGCTGGCGCGGGGCCGCGATCCCCGCTAATCCTCGCACCCGAATGGACGCCACCCAGCCCCTGCTCCGCTTCGAGCGCGTGGTCTGCCGGTTCGGCGAGGTCACGGCGGTGGGCGGCGTCACCTGCGACATCGCGAGCGGCAGCTTCGTCGCGCTGGTCGGCGCCTCGGGCTCGGGCAAGTCGACGCTGCTCAAGACGGTGAACACCCTCGTCGCGCCGAGCGAGGGCCGTGTGCTGTTCGGGGGCGATGACGTCAGCACGCTGAAGCCCGCCCGCTTGCGCCGCCGGGTCGGCTACGTCTTTCAGGGCATCGGCCTCTTCCCGCACTTCTCGGTCGCCGAGAACATCGCGATCGGCCCGCGGCTCGCCGGCGAGAAGCTGCCGGCGGAGCGGATCGCCGAACTCCTCGCGCTGGTCGAACTCGACCCCGCCTTCGCGCGGCGCATGCCCGATGAACTCAGCGGCGGGCAGCGTCAGCGCGTCGGCGTGGCGCGGGCGCTGGCGGGCGAGCCGG
>JBJTSG010000324.1:0-9093 GCA_046076505.1 Erythrobacter sp.
GGGAGCGGGCGTGGCGGGCATGGTGATCGCGCGCACGCGGCCCGACCTTCTGGCGCTGAAGCCTGCCAAGCCGCCCGCACAGCTGCCCGCCAATCCGTGGCGCAGCACGATCACCGCGGTTGTTCTGTGGGGCGCGATCTGGGCCGCGCCGATGGTGCTGATCGCCGCGACGCTCGGGCAGGACCACGTGTTGTGGCAGGTGGGCGCGTTCTTCTCGCAGCTCGCGATCGTCACCTTCGGCGGGGCCTACGCGGTGCTCGCCTACATGGCGCAGGAGGCGGTGCAGGGCTTCGGCTGGCTGCGGGCCGGCGAGATGGCCGACGGGCTGGGGCTCGCCGAGACCACGCCCGGCCCGCTGATCCTGGTGACGCAGTTCGTCGGCTACCTCGCCGCCTTCCGCGCGCCGGAGCCCTTCTCGCCGCTGGTGGCGGGGCTGCTCGGCGCGGCGCTGACCACCTGGGTGACCTTCACGCCGTGCTTCCTGTGGATCTTCGCGTTTGCGCCGTGGATCGACCGGCTGGGACAGGCGGTGTGGCTGAGGGGCGGGCTCGCGGCGGTGACCGCGGCGGTGGTCGGCGTGATCGCCAACCTTACCGCGTGGTTCGGCTTGCACGTCCTGTTCGCCCGCGTCGGCGACATCGCGGCGGGGCCGCTCAGGCTGTCATGGCCCGACCTTGCAAGCTTCGACTGGCGGGCCGGATTGCTGGCGGCGCTCGCCTTCGCGCTGGCCTTCGGAGCGAAGTGGTCGGTGCTGCGGCTCCTCGCCGTGTGCGCCGCCGGCGGGCTTGTGCTGGGACTCGCGGTCTAGAGCCAGCCCGCCGCCCACGCGATCACCACTGCGGCGGGCACCAGCAGCACCTGCGCCGCGAGCGTGCCCGCCAGCCGGCTCAGCGAGACCCAGATCATCGCGCGGCGAAAGGTCGCCTCGCTCACCGAGCCGTCGACCACATCATCGGTCAGCGCCGAGATCTGCGGGTCGATCAGCGCGAACAGCAGGATGGTCGCAAAGCCGTTGACGATTGCGGTCATCTGCGAGGCGGTGACGCGGAATTCGGGGACAAGGTAGCCGGCATAGAGCGAGGCGATCACCCCCACCGCCAGTAGCGCCTGTGCAAGGGCATTGGCGATCAGCACGCTCCAGCTCACCCCGCGCTCGCCCTTGAGCGATTTCAGCGTCTCGCCCGAGGGCAGGGCGACCGAATCGCGCAAGGTGGCAAGGCCGGACGGCGTCATCGCGCGCAGGATCAGCTTGGTGGTGGAGCGGTTGTGCTGGAAGAAGGTGATCGCCGCGGCGAACACCCGTTGCCCGGTCGGCACCAGCACGATCCCGAGCGCGACCGAGGCCGCGGCGGCGAACAGCACCAGCCTGAGGTCGAAGATCAGGGTGGAGCCGTCGCCTGTCGCCAGTGCGGTCTCGATCCGCTTGGCGAGGAAGGGGCCGAGGAAGCCGTTCGAGGTGCGGCTCACCAGCAGCAGCACGTTGAACAGGGCAAAGGAGAGCGCGATGCGCCCCGTGCGCACACCCGCGATGCGCGCCGCATATGCGAGCGCGCCGATGAGGTTGATCACGCCCGTCAGCGCGCAGATGAGCAGAAGTTCGGTATCCATGGGGGCTCCGCGCGGCCCTAGACCATCAGCCACGCTTTCGCGATGCTGTAGGCGCTCGTGACGATCAAGACCAGCGACACGGCAAACAGCAGAACGCGAGGGGAAACCCGGCTGGCGAGCACCGCGCCGAAGGGCGCGGCGACCACGCCGCCAAGGATCAGTCCGATGGTGATGAGCGTGAACGCCGCAGGGCCCAGGGTCAGCAGGAAGGTGACGGACACCGAGGTCGTCAGCAGGAACTCGGCGGTGTTGACCGTGCCGATCACTTTCCTCGGATCGCCGCCCTGGATCAGCAGGTTGGAGGTAACCACCGGCCCCCAGCCGCCGCCGCCTGCCGCATCGAGAAACCCGCCCACCAGCGCCAGCGGGCCGGTGAAGCGCGGGTCCTCGAAGCGCGGCTTGGCGAGGCGGATCGCGCGCCACAGCAGGTAGAAGCCGATTGCCGTGAGGTAGAGCATCACGAAAGGCCGCGCCGCGCTCGCATCGATGTTGGAGAGGATATAGGCCCCCGTCACCCCGCCCAGCACGCCGAGGGGAACCAGCCGCCGGAACAGCGGCCAGTCGACATTGCGGTGCCACATGTGGCTGAGGCCCGAGGCGCCCGTGGTGAACAGCTCGACCAGATGGACGCTCGCCGAGGCGCTCGCCGGGGGCACGCCCATCGCGCTCACCAGCAGGGTTTGGGTGGTGACCCCGAAGGCCATCCCCAGCGCGCCGTCGATCATCTGCGCGGCGAAGCCGATGGCGATGAACGGAGCGGCCTGCTGGAGGAGCGCAAGGATATCGGGCATGAGGTGGTCCTCTCTGCGGTTTCAGGCGCGGGACGTCAAAAGGAGACGCTGACGGTTGCACCCCAGGTGCGTGGATCGCCGGGCAGGCCTGCGATGAGCCCGGTGTTGCCGGGGGCGATGAAGAGCTGCTCATAGTAGTTCTGGTCGAAGGCGTTCCTCACCCAGGCGAAAATGTTGAGCCCGTCGTCGGTGCGGAAACCGGCGCGGACGTTCGAAAGGCTGTAGCCCTTCACGAGCGTTGCGGCCGAAGGCGAGCCGTTCGAGAAGAAGTTGGAACGGTAGGAGCCGTCATAGCCGAGGTAGAATTGGCCGGCCTTGCCGAACACGCTGCCCGGCAGGTTGCCCTCGGCCCCGAAGGATAAGGCCCACTTGGAGACGCCCGGCAGGCGCTGGCCGGAGATGTCGCAGTTGGCCGGACTGAGGCCGCCCGGGGTGCCGGGCGCCGAGGGGATCTGCCCCGCGCCCACCGTGGTGCCGCCCGACAGTTCCGGCGGGCAGGGCGCATCGACGAAGCGCACGTATTTGGCATCGGTGTAGGCGCCGTTCACATAGGCGCTGAACCGCGCGCTCGGGCGGACCGAGACATCCGCCTCGATCCCCTGCGAGCGCACCTTGCCGGCATTGGCGAGATAGCCGCGCAGCACCCCGAACTGGCCGTTGTTGACGGTCGCCTGGTAGTCCTTGATGTCGGTGCGGTACGCCGCGAGGTTGAGCGTCGCGCGGCCATCCCAGAACTGCGACTTCACGCCGATCTCGAAGTGGTCGACGTTCTCGGGCTTGATCGAGCCCGCCGCCGCGATCGGCACGCCGTTGGCGTCGGTCGGCAAACCGTTCTGGTTGATGCCGATGGTCTTGAAGCTCTTCGCGTAGGTCGCATAGGCGAGCACGTCGGGGGCGAGCTTGTAGCTGGCGGTGAGGTCGTAGGTGAAGTTCCAGTCGCTGTCCGAAGGGGCGCTCAGCTGCGGCTGGAAGATCGCGAGCTGCGCGCGGCTTCTTGCATCGGTTTCGGTGCCGCGCAGCTCCACACCGGTGCCGGTGAACACCCGGCGCTGGTAGAAGCCTTCCTTCTTGTCGTAGTTCAAGCGCACGCCCGGCTGGATGGTGAAGGCATCGGTCACCTTCCACGAGAGCTGACCGAACAGCGCCGCACTGGTCGACTTCAGGAACTGCGTGTTGCGCGCGGTCAGCCCGTTGAGCACGCTCGGGTCGTTCGACAGGGCGTTGTTGGGCGCGATCGACCAGCGGCTTGCCGCTGCGCCCTGGCTCTCGGTGCCCTGAGTGTCGATCCGCTGGTTGAAGGCGAAGGCGCCGACCACGAAGTCGATTGCCTTGCTGGTGTAGGCGTAGCGGAATTCCTGCGTGTACTGGTTCTGCTGCGAGGGGTTCTGCGAGCGCGCGACGATGGGAAGGCCGG
The DNA here is from genome assembly GCA_046076505.1 of Erythrobacter sp. Taxonomy (GTDB): domain Bacteria; phylum Pseudomonadota; class Alphaproteobacteria; order Sphingomonadales; family Sphingomonadaceae; genus Erythrobacter. Next base: position 3,814 of record JBJTSG010000324.1, read on the forward strand.
TGAAGTCGCGGTCGTTCTGCGGCTTCCAGTCCCAGTGCCGCCACGCGGTGACGGAGGTGAGCGTGCCCGGCCCGACGTCCCACACCGCGCGCAGCGACACGCCGTAGATCGTGTTCCCGGCCTGGAGCGTCGAATCGAGGTCGGTCAGGCGGTCGAAGCCGTTGAGGCTCGGCGGCGCGTAGCCCTGCGCAGCGGCGAGTGCGGCGAACTGGCGGTTGAGCGGCCGCTGGGTGGAAACCGTGCCTACGAACACCGAGCCGCAGCAGTTGGCATCCTGCTTGTTGTAGTCGCCCGCCAGCGTCACCTTGAGATTGTCGGTCGGCTGCCACAGCACCTGTGCACGCAGGCCAAGGTTGTCGAGGCTCTGGATATCCTCGCCGGTCTTGACGTTGAAGATCGTACCGCGCCGGTCGGTGGCCGAGGCCGCGACGCGCACCGCCACCGTCTTGCTCAAGGGGCCCGAGACGGCGACGCGCGCCTGCTTGAACTCGTAGTTGCCGAGGCTGACCTCGGCATTGCCCTCGAAGGTGAAGGTCGGCTGGTTGGTGCGGATGTTGACCGCGCCGGCGGTGGTGTTCTTGCCGTAGAGCGTGCCCTGCGGCCCACGCAGCACCTCGACCTGCGCGACGTCGAGGAAATCGAACAGCGCCGAGGCGACGCGCGAGTAGTACACGTCGTCGATGTAGATGCCGACGCCCTGCTCGAAGCCGTCGCTGGTGAGGCCGAAGGGGACGCCCAGCCCGCGGATGTTGAGCGAGGTGTTGCGCGGGTTCGAGGAATAGAGCTGGAGCGTCGGGGCGATCTGCTGGAGCCGCGCGACGTTGAAGGCGCCGGTCTCGGCAAGCTGCTGGCCGCTGAGCACGGTGACCGCGATCGGCACGTCCTGCGCGCTTTCCGTGCGGCGGCGGGCTGTAACGAAGATCTCGCTCGCCTCGCTCTCCGTCGCGGTGGCGGAGGGCTGTTCGGCCGCGGCGGGCTCGTCTGCGGCTTCAGCGGCGGCGGGGTCTGCGGCGGCAGCCGGAGTTTCGGCCCGCGATGGGGCGGCGGCCAGGCCCGATAGGGCCGCGCCGAGCAGAAGGGCGCTGCGGATCGGATGGGTCTTCATGATGTCTCGCCTTTGCAAGCGGGCATGCATCCGGCGATCCGGTTTGCCATTCCCCTGTTTGTGGAAATGTGTCTCGCGGCCTGTCCTCAATCGGTCAGGCGCTTCCTTTCGGTGACGTCGATCTGCATCACCCTGCCATCATGCACGGTGAGCTGGATGGTGCCGTACCGCAGCCGCGTCAGCGCCTCGCTGACGACGGCCAGCGCTTCGGGCACGATGCGGCTGTCGACAGAGCCTTTCGGATTCCGGTCCATGGATCGGCCTTTCGTTGCGCAGGATCATGCCTGCGGAGACCGAATTAAATTCTATCGTTTTGCTTGACAATAGCCGGGCAGGACAGAAATTCTGTCCCGGGCCGAAAGGTTAGCTTTATGCGCCGGGGCGTTTGCCAGGCGGCGTCAGGCCGTGTCCTCGGCGAAGGCCGGGACCGGCATGATCGGGTCGGACAGCCTTATCCCGTCGAGGATCTGTGCGGTGCGGTCACGCACATCGAGCATCAGGGCGCGGGTGCGGCACGCGCCTTCCTCGAGGCAGTTCTGGCATTTTTCGTGCGCATAGCGGCTCGCGCAGGGGACCAGCGCGAGGCTGCCGCGCATGTGGCGGATGAGGTCGCCATAGGTGATGTCGATCGGCGGGATCGCCAGCCAGTAGCCCCCTTCGCGCCCGCGCTGGCTCTCCACCAAGCCCGAGCGGGTGAGCTCCGAGAGGATCACGGTCAGGAACTTTGCCGGGATCTTCTGCGCCTCGGCGATCGCGGCAAGCTGGACCGGCCCCTGGCCGTAATTGTCCGCGAGGTGCTGCATGGCGCGGATCGCGTAGCGGGTCTTCTGCGAGAGCATGTCGGAATTGTCTATCCACACGGTAGGCAAAGTGGTCAAGCGCCGCGATGGGTCTCATTTGCGGCCATGCCCCGCAAGGCGGCCACCCTTCATCGCTTTGCGCTGTCGGCTCGGTGGCGGCTGTGGCTAGTCTGCGGCCCATGGCAACGGCACCGGCACAGACGCCCACCGACGAGGTCGGCTCGAAGGACGGCACGCCCGATTATTGCGATCTTGATCCGTTCCGCGTCAGCGCTGCGGGTCACGCGTTCATCTTCTACCCGCACGGTCAGGATCGGCTCAAGGCGCTGATCGACGGGATCGACGGCGCCAGGGAGAGCCTGAGCGCGTTCTACTACCTCTTCGACGCGGACGTCTCGGGCACGATGGTGCGCGACGCGCTGATCCGTGCCTGCGGGCGCGGCGTGGCGGTCGAACTTATCGTCGATGCCTTCGGCAACGACGCGGGGGCGGCCTTCTTCCAGCCGCTCGTCGAGGCCGGAGGGCGCTTCGCGATGTTCAGCCCGAAGTGGGGGACGCGCTACCTCGTGCGCAATCACCAGAAGTTCATGATCATCGACGGCGTCCGGGTGATGACCGGCGGGGCGAACATCTCCGACCACTACTTCGCGGTTCCCGCCGAGAACGGCTGGTGCGACCTGTCGGTGCTGGTGGAGGGCCCGGTGGCCGAGCAGTTCACCCGCTGGTTCGGCCTGCTGAGGAGCTGGGTGGCGAACGAGGCGGACGGGCGCACGAGACAGCTCCGCCGGCTGCGCGACATCGTCAAGGACTGGGACGGCGGCGAGCACGTGGACGGCGGGAAGGTGCGCCTGCTGGTCGGCGGGCCGCTGGTGCGGAAGGGCCACTGGGCCTGGGTGTTCCGCAAGGATCTGGTCGGCGCGAAAAGGCTCGACACGGTCTCCGCCTACTTCTCCCCGCCGCGCAGCTTCCGCCGCCTGATGGCCCGCGTCGGGCTGCGGGGGAGTGCGCGCATGATCATGGCCGGAAAGTCCGACATCACGGCCGCGATCAGCATGGCCCGCCGGACTTACGGCCAGCTGCTGCGCGCGCGGGTCAAGATCTACGAGTTCGCGGTCTGCAAGCTGCACATGAAGCTGCTGGTCGTCGACGACATCAGCTATTTCGGGAGCGCCAACCTCGACAAGCGGAGCTTCCGCATCAATGTCGAGCTGATGGTGCGGGTCGAGGACGCAGACCTCGCCGCCAAGCTGCGCGAGATGATCGACCACCTTCAGGGCTCGAGCGATCCGATCACCCCCTCGTGGTACGCCAAGCATTCCACGCCGCTGACCCGGCTGCGCTGGTGGATCGCCTACATGATGAGCCTTGCCGATTACCGGATCAGCCGGGTCGGGGCGAGCTAGGCCGCGGGCGGCGCTGCCTCGCCCACCGGCTGGCGGTGACCGATGGAGGCGTCGGCCGGGCGCCGGTCATGGGCGAGATGCAGGGCGGCCGGCGACTTGCCGCCGAGCTGCATCGCAGCCGAGGCGGTCTTCTTCTGGAGGAAATGCTTCACGCCGAGCGGGCGTCAACTGATACTTGACGCATCGATGTCAACATGGCATTGACGATTCGTCAAGGCATTGTTGACAGGAGAAATGATGAACCACGCCAAGGAACAGGAAATCCGCGACCAGACCGCCGCCGTGATGATCGCTTGGGCGCAAGGGTGCGAGCCGCCCTTCACCGGCGACACACCTGAGGGCTACCGCGAGGCGATCGCGGCTGCCCACTGTATCGCCGACGAGGGACGGCTGATCCTCCACCGCTGGGTCGATGCCGCGCGGCGCACCGGCATGAGCTGGGCCGAGATAGGCGCGGTGCTGGGCATTTCGAAGCAAGCCGCGCAGCAGCGCTTCCGCTCCGCCGCCGATGTCGACGAGTTCGGCGATGACGAGGGCGAGATCGTCGTGCGGTCGGGCGCTACCTCCTTCAACGAGATGAGCATCCTCAGCGAAGAAGGGCGCAGGGGCAACGAGCTCGTCGGCGTCGGCCCGCTGGTGCTCAAGTTCCGCCGCACGTCGCAAGTCTGGGAGTACCGCCGCGACATCGGCATCGCCTCCTTCGCCGATCTCGAGCGGCAGGGCTGGACCCTCGCGGCGAGCTGGCTGCCGTTCCGATACTGGAAGCGCCCCGTGGCCGAGGACTGACCTTCCCGGACTACTCGTACCCGTAGTCCGAGTAGTCCTTGAAGTTGGGCGAGGTGAACTTGGTGATGTCGCTCTGGAAGTGGAGCGGCACATTGCCGGTGGAGCCGTGGCGCTGCTTGGCGACGATCAGCGTCGCGCGGCCGACGAGGCCTTCGAACTTCTCCTCCCACTGGCGGTACTTTTCCTGCACGTCCGGCGGCGAGGAGGCGTCGGGCGTGTCGGGCTTGACCAGCAGGTGGTAGTAGTCGCCGCGGTAGATGAACCACACCATGTCCGCGTCCTGCTCGATCGAGCCGGATTCGCGGAGATCGGAGAGCTGCGGGCGCTTGTCCTCGCGGCTTTCGACCGCACGGGAGAGCTGGGAAAGCACGATCACCGGGACCTGCAATTCCTTCGCCAGCGTCTTGAGGCCGCGGCTGATCTCGGAGATTTCATTGACGCGGTTGTCGTTCGCCCGGCCCGAGCCTTGCAGCAGCTGGAGGTAGTCGACGATGATGAGGCCGATGTCGTGCCGCCGCTTCATCCGCCGCGCGCGGGTGCGCAGGGCGGCGATGGTGAGCGCGGGGGTGTCGTCGATGAAGAGCGGCAGTTCGGCAAGGCGCTGGCTCGCGTAGGAGAGCTTCTGGAAGTCCTCACGCGTCAGCTTGCCGCTCCGCAGCGCCTCGGAGGAGATCTCGGCCTGCTCGGCAAGGATGCGGGTGGCGAGCTGGTCGGCGCTCATTTCGAGGCTGAAGAAGGCGACCGGTGCGCCGTAGTTGAACTCGCCGCCCTCGCGCTGCCAGTTGAGGTGGGCCTCCGCGCAGTTGAAGGCGATGTTGGTGGCAAGCGAGGTTTTGCCCATGCCCGGGCGGCCCGCGAGGATCACAAGATCGGAATTGTGGAGGCCGGAGGTCTTCTGGTCGATCGTCGCGAGACCCGTCGTCTTGCCCGACAGGCCCCCGCCCGAGTTCATCGCCGCCTCGGCCATCCGAATCGCAGTCATCGCGGCTTCGCGGAAGGTCGCCGCCTCGCGCCCCGTGCTGGCGCCTTCGGCGACCTTGAAGAGATCGGCCTCGGCCTGCGCGATGCGCTCCATCGGTGAGGTGTCTTCCGAGGTGTCGAGCGCGCCCTCCACGAGGCCGCGCCCGACGCTCACCAGCTCGCGCAGCAGGGCAAGGTCATAGATCTGCTGGGCCAGCTCGCGCGG
>JBJTSG010000325.1:0-3600 GCA_046076505.1 Erythrobacter sp.
CGGCTCCAGCCGCGCCAACTTTGAAAAAATATCAAACTTTCAAAGGGTTTAATGGTAGCGGAGGAGGGACTCGAACCCCCGACACGCGGATTATGATTCCGCTGCTCTAACCGGCTGAGCTACTCCGCCCCAAGGGGCATCCGGCGGGCGTTCCGGCCGGATTCGGCGCCGGGTGTCCCCCGCGCGAGGCGCGCACTTAGGGCGGGCGGCGCGGCGGGTCAAGCCCTCTCGCGGCCACGGAAGGGGCAGGTCTTGATGGGCTCCCACGGGCCGCCCTTGTAGCGGTGCAGCGCAAGTGCGGAGAATGCGAAACGGCCCTTGGCGATCCACGGCGCGAGCAGCGGCGGGAGGCTCGCCTGGAGCGCCCTCGCCTCCTCCTTCGTGACCTTGTTCTGGATCGTGATGTGCGGGCGCGGCTCGTGGAGGTCCTGCACGGTAAGGCTCCCGCGGAAGTGATCGGCGATCAGGGCGCGCAAGGCAAGGAGCTCGGGCGCTTCGAGGGCAATCGCCGTGCCCTTCCCCAGATCCATAACCCCCTTCACCGCCCCCTGCGGCGCAGCGAACTCAGCGGCGACCTTCGGGACGAAGTCACAGATCTCCTCGAGCAGCGCCGGGGCGAAGGCGTGGAACAGCGTCACGTGGGCGTGGAGGTGGTTGCGCTCCGGCGGGAAATGCGCGCGGCGCAGCCCTTCCGCAAAGCCCTGGAGGTCGGGCGGCAGCACGGCGGTGAGGATGAAGGGATCGGCCATGAGCGGGGTCAGCGGCCGGGCGACCCTACATCTCGCCCCGTTCGCGGCGGATCGCATACCACTTGGCGACGTTGGCGTTGTGGTCGGCAAGCGTGTTCGCGAACCAGTGGCCGCCCGTCCCGTCGGCGACCATGAACAGCGCGCTGGTGTTCTCGGGGTTCATCACTGCCGCGAGGCTGGCACGGCCCGGGTTGGTGATCGGGCCCTCGGGCAGGCCGACCTTCGTGTAGGTGTTGTAGCCGTTGACCGCGGCGATCTCCGACTGGCGGATGCGGCGGCCCAGCGGCTTGCCCTTGGTGACGGGATAGATGATCGTCGGATCGGCCTGCAACTTCATGCCGGTCTTCACCCGGTTAGAGTACAGCCCGGCGACCATCCGCCGCTCCTCGGGCTTGCCGGTCTCCTTCTCGACGATCGAAGCGAGGATCAGCGCCTCGCGCATGGTGTCGACGGCGATGCGCGGTGAACGCTTCGCCCACTCCTCGGCGAGGGCCTTGTCCATCGCCGCCTGCATCTGCGCGACGAGGCTCGCGCGGGTCTGGCCGCGCTCGAAGGCATAGGTGTCGGGGAGGATCGAGCCCTCGGGCGGCACCGGCACCTCGCCGGTCAGCAGGGGCTCTGCCATCAGCCGCTCCCAGACGAGGATCGAGGGCATGCCTTCAGGGATCGTCACGTAGCGGCGGATCACGTCGCCCGACTGGAAGGCGGCCAGGATCTCGGTCTGGCTCATGCCGGGCTTCAGCAGGAACTCGCCCGCCTGGATCGGCGCGTCGGAGCCGAAGATGCGCGCCTGGAGCATGAAGCCGGAGGCCGAGGAGATGAGCCCCTCGGCCTCGAGCTTCTCGGTGACCGAGGCAACCGAGGCCCCGGCGGGAATCGTGAAGCTCGTGTCCTTGGCGACCGTTGCCGAGCCGAGCAGCACCCATGCCGCTACCAGCCCGGCGAGCCCGAAGCCGACCACCGCCAGCACGAGGGCCCGCGCGCGCGTCATGGCGTCAGTCGAGCTTCTGCATCACCAGCGAGGCGTTGGTGCCGCCGAAGCCGAAAGAGTTGTTGAGCACCGCGCGCACCTGACGCTTCTTCGCCTTGAGCGGCACGAGGTCGATGCCCTCGGTGCCCTCGTCGGGATCGTGGAGGTTCAATGTCGGCGGCACGATCTGGTCGCGCATCGCGAGGATGCAGAAGATCGCCTCGACCGCGCCCGCGCCGCCGAGGAGATGGCCGATCGCGCTCTTGGTCGAGCTCATCGAGGCGCCGCCGAGATCGTCGCCGAGCACGCGCTTGACCGCGGCGAGCTCGATGGTGTCGGCCATCGTTGAGGTGCCATGGGCGTTGACGTAGTCGATGTCGCCCGGGCCAAGGCCCGCCTTCCTGAGCGCCATGCGCATCGCCAGCTCCGCGCCGCGGCCCTCAGGGTGCGGGGCGGTGACGTGGTAGGCATCGCCCGACAATCCATAGCCGGTCACCTCGGCGTAGATCTTCGCGCCGCGGGCCTTGGCGCGCTCGTACTCCTCGAGCACGACGACGCCTGCGCCCTCGCCCATGACGAAGCCGTCGCGATTGCGGTCATAGGGGCGGCTCGCCTCCTTGGGGCGGTCGTTCATGCTCATGTTGAGCGCGCGCGCCTGTGCGAAGCCCGCGATGCCGAGCGGGTTGACGGTGCTTTCCGAGCCGCCTGCGAGCATCACGTCGGCATCATCCATCGCGATCATCCGCGCAGCATCACCGATCGAGTGCGCGCCGGTCGAACAGGCGGTGACGACGGCATGGTTGGGGCCCATGAAGCCGTACTTGATCTGCACCTGGCCGGTGATGAGGTTGATGAGGCGCCCGTGGACGAAGTGCGGGGACACCCGGCCGGGGCCGCGCTCGTGCAGGTTGACACTCTCGATCTCGATGCCCGGCAGGCCGCCGATGCCGGAACCGATCGAGCAGCCGGTACGCTCCTTCTCGGCCTCGGTCATGTCGGTGAGGCCGGCGTCTTCCAGTGCCTGCCCGGCGGCGTCGATGCCGTAGACGATGAAGGGATCGACCTGGCGCTGGACCTTGTGGTCGACGCGCTTGTCGGGATCGAAGCCCCACGGGTGATCCTTGGGCTTCACCTCGCAGGCGATGGTGCACTTCTGGTTCGAGGCGTCGAAGCGGGTGATCTGGCCCGCCCCGCTTTCGCCTGCGATGAGGTTCGCCCACGTCGTCTCGACATCGGCCCCCAGCGGGGTGACGAGGCCAAGACCGGTTACAACCACACGGCGCATATCAATCTCCAAAACGCACAACAGGCTCAGACCCGAGCGGGCTGAGCCTGTCGAAGCCCCGTGATGTCCTCCTGCCTATGGACGAACAGGAAGGACGGCCCTTCGATCCTTCGACAGGCTCAGGACTAAGGGCGAACGGGATGATGGGCGGGGATCAGCCCTTGTGCTCTTCGATATACTTGGTCGCGTCGCCGACGGAGGTGATCTTCTCGGCCGCATCGTCGGGAATCTCGACGCCGAACTCTTCCTCGAACGCCATCACCAGCTCGACGATGTCGAGGCTGTCGGCGCCCAGGTCGTCGATGAAGCTCGATTCCTGGGTGACTTGGGCAGCATCGACGCCGAGGTGCTCGACAACGATCTTGGCCACCCGGTCGGCAGTATCGCTCATGGTATTCCCTCTATGAACTGGGGTTAGTGTATATGGCCTCGCCCTAATGAAGGCGAAAGGCAAGCGCAAGTGTCCTGGCCCGTTTAATCGCGGCTGCCCCCTCCCCCGGCGTGGGCGGCGAGCTGGTCCTCGGCGCGGCGGCGCGAGGCGATGCGCGCAAGGCCGTCTGCCGCATCTCGCTTGCCGCGCCGGAGCCCGAGCACGG
>JBJTSG010000326.1:0-8267 GCA_046076505.1 Erythrobacter sp.
TGCCTGGTCGCCGCCGCGCTCGCGAACCCGGGTCCGGGCGACACCACCTTCCTCGCCGCGATCGGCTTCGCCCTCAATCTCGCCACCGCCTTTCAGGACGTTGCGGTCGACGGCCTTGCGGTCGACATCATGACCGAGGACGAGCGCGCCCGCGGATCGGGGATGATGTTCGGCGGCCAGGCCTTGGGCATCGCCGGGGCGAGTGCCTTTGCCGGCTTCGTCATCGACGAATACGGCGCGCCTGCCGCCTTCCTGATCATCGCCGCGCTGATGAGCCTGCTCGCCGCCTATGTCGCGGCCTTCCGCGAGCGCGAGGGCGAGCGGCTGCTCCCTTGGACGCAGGGCAAGGCGGCGGCGCGCAACCGCGCGATCCAGATCGCCGCGTGGCGCCCCCTGCTCGCCGCGACCCGTGCCGCGCTCACCCAGCCGGTCAGCCTGCTGTGGATCCCGGTGCTCTTCGCGCGCGGGCTGTTCTATGGCGGGATGGTCGGCATGACCCCGCTGATCGGCGCAAACCGGGTCGGCCTCGACACCGCTGCGATCGCGAGCCTCACCGGCAGCGCGGGGCTGGTCGGCGGCCTCCTCGGCATGACCCTGGGCGGCTGGCTCGGCGACCGGTTCGGCGCCAAGCGCACCAGCGTGTTCTGGCTCGCGATGCAGCTCGCCGCGCTCACGGCGATGGTGCTGGCGCGCGGGCAATGGAGCGACCCGGTGCTCTTCACGGCCTTCGTGATCGGCTGGTTCGCGCTCGACCTGATGGTGACGATCTCCACGCTACCGATCTCGATGCGCCTGTGCGAACCGGGCATCGCCGCCACCCAGTTCACGATCTACATGGCGATCTCGAATCTCGGCATCTCGGCCGGCGCTTTCGTGCTCGCAAGGGCTGGCCTGATCGGTGGGCTCGGCGGGGTGTTCCTGGTGGTCGCCTCGGGCGTGGCGATTGCGCTGCTGCTGGTGATGGTCGTCCCGTTCCCGCGCCGCCGCGACGTGGAGCCGTCCGGTTTCAGCGAGGCGATGGTCTATGACCGCAGCGCCCCGATCCTGCTGAACCGGGGCGCGCACTGATCGGCGAAGGTCAGGCGGCGAGCTTGTCCGCCGCCTCTTTCGCGGCGACGATCTTCTCCTCGCCGCCCTGGCCCATGATCCCGTCGGCGGCGACCAGCTCGACATCGGTGATCTCGAGGAAGCCGAGGAAGAAGATCAGCCAGCGGCTCATGTAGTCGAAATCCGCGCCCATCGGCGTGCCGCCGCTGGCGATCGCGAGGTAGGCCTTCTTGCCCTTGAGCAGCCCTTCGGGCCCGCCGGGCGTGTAGCGGAAGGTCGTGCCCGCGCGGGCGACGAGATCGGCCCACAGCTTGAGCGTCGCGGGCGGGCCGAAATTGTAGACCGGCGCCGCGATGACGATGGTGTCGGCGGCCTGCAACTCCGCGATGAGCGCGTCGGCGTGGGCTGCGAGTTCGGCCTGTTCGGGGGTGCGTTCCGCCGGAGGCGTGAGGTGCGCGGTGAAGCGTTCGGCGGTGAGGTGGGGCAGGTCGTTCGCCGCAAGGTCACGGGTTGTGACGCTGGCGCCGCCCCGTGCGGCAAGGCCTTCGACGAGGCGCTGCCCGATCCCGCGCGAGATGCTCTCGCCCTCGGAGCGGATGCTGGCGGTGATGTAGAGGATGTTGCTCATGGTGGTGTCCTTCAGGGTTGGAGAGGGGCAATGACTCCCCTCCCGCAGGCGGGAGGGGTTGGGGGTGGGCTTGGGCACTTGCCTCTTTCCCACCCCCCGACCCCCTCCCGCAGGCGGGAGGGGGAGGTTGGGCTTACGCCGCGTCGACCAGCACGACCTCGCTGTCTTCCACTGCCGTGACCGTCACCGATTCCTGGCCGGTAATGGCGACGCCGTCGCGGGCGTTGGCCTCGACTGTCTCGATCCGCACCCTGCCGGTGGCGGGGACCAGGTAGAGGTGGCGGTCAGCCGAACGCGGCGTGTAGGTCACGCTCTCGCCGGCCCGGATGGTCGCACCCAGCACCCGGGCATCGGCGCGGATCGGCAGGGCGTCGTCATCATTCGCCGCGCCGCTCGCCAGGGTCACGAAGGCCCCGTTCCGGTCGTCCTTGGGAAACTGGCGCGCGCCCCAGCTCGGCTCGCCGCCGCGCGTGTCGGGGATGATCCAGATCTGGAAGATCCGGGTCTCCTCGTCCTCAAGGTTGAACTCCGAATGGGTGACCCCGCTCCCGGCGCTCATCACCTGGACGTCGCCCGCTTCGGTGCGGCCTTCGTTGCCCATCGAATCCCGGTGGGTGATCGCCCCGGCGCGGACATAGGTGATGATCTCCATGTCGCTGTGCGGGTGGGGCGGGAAGCCCGACTTGGGCGCGATGGCATCGTCGTTCCAGACGCGCAGGGCCCCCCAGTGGACGCGGGCCGGATCGTGGTAACCGGCGAAGGAGAAGTGGTGGTGCGCGTCGAGCCAGCCGTGGTTGGCGGCACCGAGGGAGTGGAAGGGACGAAGTTCGATCATGGCGTGTCTCCTCGTATCTGCGTGTGAACGCCAGATAGGCTGCATTATTTTTCTGGATAAGTGCGATAAAACTTGCCAAGATGTTCGGATTATCTGAACATCAATCCATTGTCCCTGTGAGCGCTGGAAGGACGTCCGCACATGAAGCTCGGCGAACCCTCGCTCGATCAGCTCCGCATTTTCATCGCCGTTGCGGAAAACCGCAGCTTCGGTGGCGCGGCCAAGGCGATGGGGCGTGCGGTCTCAGCGGTCTCCTATGGCATTGCCCAGCTCGAGGCGGCGCTGGCGCTGACCCTGTTCGAGCGCGAGGGCTCGCGCCGCCCGGTGCTGACCCCGGCGGGCGAGGGCCTGCTGCCCGAGGCGCTGGCGGTGGCGGACCGCGTCGACGCGCTGATGGCCAAGACCCGCTCGCTCCACGCCGGTCTCGAATCCGCGCTCACGCTGGTGGTCGACGTGATGGTTCCGGGCGACGTCACCGCCCACGTGCTTGGCGAGTTCCGGCGGATGTTCCCGACCTGCGCGCTCACCTTGCGGATCGAGGGACTGGGCGCGGTCGGGGCCTGCCTCATCGAGGGCGGCGCGGACCTCGCGATCGGCGGGCCGGTGATCGGCGAGCATCCGGGCATGGAGCGCCAGGCCGTGGGCGAGGTCGACCTGATCCCGGTCGCCGCGCCCGCACACCCGCTGGCGCGCGCCGATGTCGCACCCGGAGAGAGCCGCCGCCACCTGCAACTGGTGCTGACCGACCGCTCGCCGCTCACCGAGGGGCTGGAATTCTCCGTGCTCTCGCCCCTGACATGGCGCCTCGGCGACCTCGGCGCGAAGCACGCCCTGCTCAAGGATGGGCTCGGATGGTGCAACATGCCGCGCGGCATGGTGGCGGGCGATCTGGCGAGCGGTGCGCTGGTGGAGCTCGACCTGCCGGAAAAGCCCGGCGCGCATTACCGCCTTTCCGCCCTGTGGCGCCGCGACACGCGATTGGGCCCGGCGGCGAGCTGGCTGGTCGATGCGTTCCGGGAAGGGCTGGGGAGCTAGGCGCGCTCAGGCCCCGGCATAGTCCTCGCGGTCAAGGCTGCGCAGCACGAACAGGTTGTTGATGACAGCCGCACCGTGCATGAGCATCAGGACGGCCAGCGTCGAGGCACCGAACAGGCCGCTGAACCCGACCACCGTCCACAAGATCGCCCAGAAGGTCCACAATCCCCGGATCCCGCGGCGTTCCATGATCCAGCGCAGCAGGCGGTTGCTTTCGAGCTCTGGCCCGGCGCGCTTCACGAACATCGTCGTGGTGACGTAGTCGGCAATGCTCATGATGGTGGCGGCCAGCAGCAGCTCGAACCGCCAGGGGGCGAGCGTCTCTCTCCACAGCGACAGATCGAGCCATTCGGGCATCAGGTGTCCTGCTTGCGCCGCTGCACGATGCCGCTGACGACGAGGCCGAGCACCCCTGCGAACAGCCAGGGCTGGGCCATGGCGACGATCTCGGGGTTGGCCCGCAGCCACGCCAGCGAGGCGTGGACCAGCCATGCGCCGAGCCAGCACAGGGCCAGAGTGGCCACGAGCGCGGCCACCCCTGCCTTTGCCTTCGTCGCGAACGGGCCTGAAGTCATGCAACACCTTGATATCGCTAACCGCCGAGATGGGTCAAGTTGGTCCTCCGACCGCCGGGCCGATCGGGCGCGGGGGAGGGGCCGGGACGCCGACCGCCCGGCGACGACACACCTTGATCGCGCCCGCGAATCTTGCGATTGTCGCTGCGATTACAGGTGACTAGGCCAAGGGAGCAGGTTGATGCCGAGAGCCTTGTTGATGGCTGCGGGTGCGCTGTGCGTGGCGCTCGCTCCGTCGCTTCCTGTGACGGCGCAGAGCCTCGCCTACGGCATTACCGGGGATGTCGAGATCAGCACCGATGCCCTGGTCAAGCGGCGCCTGCGGCAGATCGACAACCTCGAGAAAGACCTGCGGCGCGACCGCGATAGCCTCGCGCCTTGCGCCGCCGTCACCTGCATGACCCCGAGCGAGGCGGCGGCGGCAGCCTTCGCCGCGGGGCCGGAGCGCAAGGTCGCCGGGCGCTTCATCCTCGACGTGCGGGCCGGAAGCGGGCCCCACGATCCCAACCAGCTGCACACCGAAGACCTGTTCTACCTCTCCTCGGAGCGCGGCTTCAACGATTTCGGCACGCTGGTCCTCGCCATCGAACCGGCGGCGCTTGCCGGGCTGATCCGGGCCTCCGGCGAGGCAGGCGCCGCGCGCCCCTCGATGTCGCGGATGATGAAGCGGTTCGCCGGACAGCGGCTGATCGTCGACGGCGAGGTCGGGCTGCAGTGGGTGGAGCATCGCTACTGGCAGACCGGGCTTCGCACCGGGCGCGTGCTCAACCAGGTGTGGGTGCGGGTGACCTCGCCCGATCAGATCAGGGTGGTCGGCCCCGCCTGACCCGCGTCCGGCGGGGTGCACACGGCGCATGCCCCACCGATCGGCACCGGCCGGCCGCAGGGCTGGCAGATCCGGTGCGTGCCCGGCCCGAGGCCGTGGCCGAGGCTCACCCGCTCGTCGAAGACGAAGCATTCGCCCCGCCACAGGCTCTCCTGCGGGGGCACCTCCTCGAGGTACTTGAGGATGCCGCCCCTGAGGTGGTGGACCTCCTCGACCCCTTCGGCGCGCAGCAGGGCGGTCGATTTCTCGCAGCGAATGCCGCCGGTGCAGAACATCGCGACCCGCTTCTTGCCGGCGAGGAGCGCCTCGCGGTGGGCGCGGAACCAGGCGGGAAAGTCGCGGAAGGAGGGCGTGCCGGGATTGGTCGCGCCGGCAAAGGTGCCGATCGCCACCTCGTAGTCGTTGCGGGTGTCGATCACGAGGGTGTCGGGATCGGCGATGAGGGCGTTCCAGTCGTGCGGGTCGACATAGGTGCCCGCGCGCAAGGTGGGATCGATATCGGGCTCGCCCATCGTGACGATCTCGCGCTTCACGCGCACCTTGAGCCTGCCGAAGGGCATTTCCGCCGCCGTGGAGAGCTTCACGTCGAGGTCGCCGCACCCCGGCAGGGCGCGGATATGGGCGAGCACCGCCTCAAGCCTTTCAGGCGCACCCGCGATGGTTCCGTTGATCCCCTCGCGGGCGAGCAGGAGAGTTCCTTTCACGCCCGCGCCCGCACAGACCGCGATTAGCGGTTCCTTCACAGCTTCGGGATCATCGAACCGCGTGAACTGGTAGATCGCGGCGACCGCCACGGGCATGGGGATCAAACCCGCGTGACCCAGCCGTGGGTGTCGGCGATGCGGCCGGTCTGGATGCCTACCAGCGTCTCGCGCAAGGCCGCCGTCGTCTGGCCGATGCCGCCGGCGCCGATGGTGAATTCGCCGTCGTGCCCGGCGACCTTGCCGACCGCGGTGACGACCGCCGCGGTGCCGCAGGCCATGACCTCGACAAGGTGGCCGCTCGCCGCGTCGGCACGCCACTGGTCGATGGAGTAGGGGGCCTCGGACACCTTCAGCCCCTGCTCCTCCAGCAGCGTGATCAGCGAGTTGCGGGTGATGCCGGGGAGGATCGTGCCGGTCAGCGGCGGGGTGATGACCGTGCCATCGGCGAAAACGAAGAACAGGTTCATGCCCCCCAGCTCCTCGACCCACTTGCGCTCCGCCGCGTCGAGGAACAGCACCTGGTCGTGGCCCTTGGCGAAGGCCTGCCCGGTGGGGACGAGGCTCGCGGCATAGTTGCCGCCGCACTTGGCCGCGCCGGTGCCGCCGGGGGCGGCGCGGGTGTAGTCGGAGATCCAGATGCTCACCGCCTTGGCGCCCGACTTGAAGTAATTGCCCGCCGGAGAGGCGATGACGATGAACTTGTACTTCTTGGCCGGACGAACGCCGAGGAAGGCCTCGGTCGCGATCATGAAGGGCCGCAGGTACAGCGAGCCGCCCTCCACCGCCGGATACCAGTTGCCGTCCAATTCCAGCAGCGCGCGGATCGCGCCGAGGAACAGCTCCTCCGGCAGCGCGGGCATGGCGAGCCGCTCGGCAGAGGCGTTGAAGCGCGCGGCGTTGGCCTCGGGCCGGAACAGGCCGAGCGCGCCATCGGGGTGGCGATAGGCCTTCAACCCCTCGAAGATCTCCTGCGCATAGTGGAGCACGCTCGCCGCCGGATCGAGCGGAATGGCCTCGCGCGGGCCGATGGTCGGGGTCTGCCAGCCACCCAGCGCCTCGTCGTAGTCGATCACCACCATGTGGTCGGTGAACACCTGCCCGAAGCCCGGGTCGGCGATCAGCCGGGTGCGGACATCGTCGGGGGTGGGTGAGGGGTGGGGGAGGCGGGAGAAGTGCATTTTTCGCGCCTAGTCCTGCCGAGGCCGGAGGGCAAGTATCCTCCCCGGCACGGGGAGGCGCGGCGGTTCCGGAGCCGATGCCGCGCCCCTCCACCACCTTCGCTGGTTCCCCTCCCCTGAAGGGGAGGATCAGGGCGGCGCCGTTGCCGGTGGCGGTGCATCGGTCGCGGCACGCGACCGCGAGGCCAAGCGGCCGAGCCGCAGGTGCTCCGGAGCGAAGCGGAGGAATCGCACCGAGGACGAAGGCGCGGACGCGCCTTCGCAAAACCAGAAACGGGCCGCAGGCCCGCGAGCGCACGCGCGCGAGCCGCAGGTGCTCGAGCCTGCAAGGCTCGAAACGCACCGAGGACGAACCGGCGGAGGCCGGTTCGAAACACAAACAGCGCAAATGAAAAGGGCGCCTCCAGCCCGTCGGTGGAGACGCCCTTTCATGGTCAGCGGCCAGGAAGTGCCGCTCACGAAGCCTCTAGAGGTAACAGGAATTACCGGTAGTGCCTCGCGCGGAAACTTGCCGACCTCTCTGCTGAACCATGAGACATCGGATCACCTCCTTTCGCGCTAGTGTGCCAAGACCCAGCCGTTTCACCGGGGGCCGAGGACCGCGTTCGCCGCTGGCCTCAGGTGCAATGTGATGGAGGCAAGGGGCGGCGACAAGACTTGTATTAAACTTTTCCCGCGTCATAATATCCGCTCGCCGCGCGACGGGCTCGGCCGAGACGCCTCGGGGATGCCCGGGGCGTTTCGCATTTGCGGGCCGGGTGTGGACAGCCTGTGCGCAGGCCTGTGGATAAGCCGGGGAGAATCGGGTGGTCTCGGCGGCGTGCCCGCCTCCGCTGGCACGTCCCCGGTGCGCCTCAGGCCTTGGCAGGCCTGATCGCCTGCGGCTCGCCTTGCGCTAGCGGACCAATCCGGTCCGATGCTTTCCTCTCGTCATTGCGCGGAGCCGAAGGCGACGCGGCAATCCCCGACCAGCCCTGGCACCCGGCCGCGACGTCAGGCCTTGGATTGCTTAGCTAGCGGCACGCAATGGCGAGTCTCCTGCCCTTTACCTGCAATCCTCGATGACGCGGCTGATCTCGGCCCAGCTCGGCAGGTAGAGCGGCGCAAGGCCCTCGGCCTCGACCGCGAAGGTACCCTTCGACAGCGCCATCGCATCGAGCAGCGGGTCGCCGGCGGCGAGGGCGACGCTCATGTCGCGGTCGCCGCGGCGGGCTTCGAAGGCGCGGGCGGTGGTCTCGGTGCGGATCGTCACCACCGCGCGCTGGGTGCCGCTCTCGGGCAGCGAGAGCACCACCTGCCGGCTGTTGGCAAGGCAGGCGAGGCGGGCGAGCGGCGTGCCCGAGGGGCCCACGAAGCTCGCCTCGGTGCGCGTGCCGCGGGCGGCATAGCGCCAGTCGCCGGCGGTGCGCGGCATGTCCATCCAGCGGGTGCCCGGCGCG
>JBJTSG010000327.1:0-3869 GCA_046076505.1 Erythrobacter sp.
CAAGGCTGGGCTTCGAGGAGGTCACGGCGCTGGATGCCCACCCCCGCCTCGCGGGCGAACTCGCCAACGAGGTCGACGACGGCCTGCCGGCCGATCGCCGCTGCGCGATGATCTGCTTTCTGGCTTGAATTGCGGCGAGCCTAAGCGGCCCGCCGGCCCATCGTGCTCTTCGCGATGCGTCCGACCAGCACCAGCATCCCCGGGTGGTTCGCCCCGGCGTAGGTCGAATAGTCGCCGAACTCGCGCGCCAGGCGGCGGTGCGCTTCGGGAAGATCGTGGTAGGGCATCGAGGGCATCAGGTGGTGGAGCGCATGGTAGCGCAGACCCACCGGTGCCCAGATCTCGCCGAAGACGCCCGGCGGCGGCACGTTGACGCTGTCGAGGAACTGCGCGGTCACCGTCATCGGCTCGCCCTCGTTTTCCCACAGGTGGGCGACGAGCGTGCGCAGCTGGTTCAGCACCGCGGCGACCGAGAGGATCGCCATTGCCGTCGCCAGCGGCTGCCAGCCGAACACGAACACGCTCGCGATGAGCAACATCGCCCACAGGCTGGCGCCCGCCTCCTGCCAGCGCACCCGCAGGGCGAAGTCGCCTTCCGGCGCCTTCCGGCGGAACTCGGGGTTGATCGACAGCGCGGAGAAGCGCTCCCAGACGAACTTGCGCAAGGGCGGGATCACCAGCCCGAGCGGGTAGAGGATGCCGAAGCGCAGCAGCAGCCCGACCGGCAGCAGGATCGCGACAAGCACGAACAGCGGGAGGCTCCACGGCTTCATCAGCGCAAGCGGCAGGTATTCGGGGTCCTCGACCGTCCCGTACTGGGTGCGCTTGTGGTGGATGGTGTGGACGACCTCGTACATGAAGGAGGGGGTGAGCATCGGGATACCGACCAGCAGGTTCCACCCCGTGCGGAAGCCCGGCAGGGCGTCACGGTGGATGTGGGTCAGTTCGTGGATGAACATCAGCGCGCGGTAGAGCGCGAGCGCCGCGACCAGCCCGGCGGCGAGCTTCACGCCGAGGCTGCCCGAAGCGATCGCCACCGCGATGCCCGCATAGCCGAGGCCCGCCGACAGCAGCATGTCGGGCCAGTAGATGCCGGGCTTCGCCTCGCCCAGACCCTTGGTGAGGTCGCGCGCGGCGCGCAGCATCGCCTTGTCGTCCTCGGCGAGGAACTGGAGCCGCGTCGCCCGCGGGGGCGGGCCGTCGAAGGCCTCGGGGCTGATCGTCTGTTGCAGGTTCATGTCTCGGCTGTTCCTGTGGGCCGCCCTACCCGAAAACGGGCGTGCGGCCAAACGCGTGTTGTTGGTCAGTGTGATCGTCGGCCTTGCGCGAATGGCGCAGGCGGGACACAGACACCTTGACCAAGCGCAAATACGAGGACGACCCCGTGACGGACGTGGCAGGCCATGCAGCCCAGATAGTGATCGAACCCGTCACCGACAAGCACGGGCGGGCGGCGTTCGTCGACCTCGGCCGGGCATTCTCCGAGCGCGTACCCCACTTCGTGCCCCAGATCCGCTCCGAACAGCTCGAGCTCGTCGATCCGGACAAGAACCCCTTCTTCGGCCATGCGCGGGTGCAGCTGTTCATCGCCAGGCGGGACGGCAAGCCGGTGGGGCGCATCTCGGCGCATATCGACGAGCTCGCGCTCGCGATGCCCGCCGATCAGGGCTTCGGCCCCGGCACCGGCTTCTTCGGCTATTTCGACGCCGAGGACGCTGGCACAGCCCGCGCGCTCCTCGCCCGCGCCGAGGAATGGCTGCGCGGCCAGGGCATGACCCGCGTGCTCGGCCCGATCTCTATGTCGATCTGGGAGGAGCCGGGCCTGCTCGTGAAGGGCCAGGACCACGCGCCGACGATCATGATGGGCCACCACCCGGCGCATTACGCCGCGTGGATCGAGGGCGCGGGCTACACGCTCGCCAAGCGGCTGCTAACCTACGATCTCGACATCTCCAAGCCCTTCCCGCCGCTGATCCAGCGGATCGTGCAGTCGGGCCAGAAGAACGCCCGGATCAACGTGCGCCCGGTGCGCAAGAAGGACTGGGACGCGGAGGTCGCGACGATCCTCAGCATCCTCAACGACGCGTGGTCGGACAACTGGGGCTTCGTGCCCTTCACGCCGCAAGAAGTCGCCTACGCGGGCAAGAAGCTGAAGCCGATCATCAAGGAAGAGCTCAACATGATCGCCGAGCTCGACGGGCGGCCGGTAGCCTTCATGCTGACCTTCCCCGACGTGAACAACGCGCTGGCGAAGATCGGCGGCAAGCTGTTCCCGCTGGGCTGGTTCACCATGCTGACGTGGCTCAGGAACCCGCGCGGCGCGGACATGCGCGTGCCGCTGATGGGGGTGCTCAAGGAGCTCCACAACTCCCGCCTCGCCAGCCAGCTTGCCTTCATGATGATCGAGGCGATCCGGCAGAACTCGAACACCAAGTTCGGCTCCAAACGCGGCGAGATCGGCTGGATCCTCGAGGACAACCAGGGAATGGTCGCCATCGCCGACGCTATCGAGAGCAAGGTGAACCGCGAATACGCGATCTACGAGAAGACCTTGGGATAGGGCCAGGCCCCTTTGCGTTCGTGCTGAGCTTGACGAGGCACTGCACCTTAACTGCTGAGCCTGCCCGAAGCAGGACAGCCCTTCGACAGGCTCAGGGCGAACGGGACGCCGATCAGATCGCCCTTCCGAAGAAAAAAGGCCTCCGTTGCATTCACAACGGAGGCCTTTCGGGATCGTATCACCAGCCGCTTGGACGGGAGGGGGGTCTCGGCGGTGACAAGGCCATAATGAGCGGCCCGAATATCGGTTCCCGTTCGTCGCAAAATTTTTTTCGCGCCGCCGGCAATGGCCACAGGCGCAAGGATTTCAGTCGGTTGCGGGTTGACCGCGACGACGCCTTCGCGACAGTCTATGGCATCGAATCGCAAGGGTCGGCACATCCTGCCGGCTAACGAGACGCGAAAGGTGTCCCATGTCGCTCGCCAGCCAGATCGCCGCCAACCTGCCGTTCCTGCGCCGCTACGCCCGCGCGCTGACCGGATCGCAGACCACCGGCGATGCCTATGTGCGCGAAATGCTCGAGGGCGCGCTCGCCGACGAGGAGCTGAAGTCCAGCCTCGCAGGCGGGCGCGTTCCGCTCTATCGCGCCTTCGGCAAGCTGTGGGCGAGCGGTTCGGGCGGCCATGCGCAGGGGCAGGCAGCCAGCGAGCACGAGGCCGGCGCACAGGCGCGGCTCGGGATCATCACGCCGCCCGCTCGCCAGGCGCTGCTGCTGACCACGCTCGAGGATTTCACCATCCCCGAAGCGGCGCTGATCCTCGACAAGACCCCCGAGGAGGTCGCTGCGCTCGTCGCCGACGCGGTGGCGGAGATCGACCGCGAGCAATCAACGAGCGTGCTCATCATCGAGGACGAGCCGCTGATCGCGATGCAGTTGGAGGATCTCGTCACCGGTCTAGGGCACACCGTCAGCGGCACCGCGGCGACCCGCACCCAGGCGCGCCAGGCGGTCGCCGAGGCGATGCCGGGCCTGGTGCTCGCCGACATCCAGCTCGCCGACGGCTCCTCGGGGCTCGACGCGGTCGACGACATTCTCTCGGTGGGCTCCATGCCGGTGATCTTCATCACCGCTTACCCCGAGCGGCTGCTGACCGGCGACCGGCCCGAGCCGACCTACCTCGTCACCAAGCCCTTCCAGGAAGCGACCGTGCGCGCGGCGATCAGCCAGGCGCTGTTCTTCGGGAACACGCGGCCTCTTTGATATCTTGCCACCTTCGGTGGCGCAGAACCCCCACCCCAAGGGGGAACAACAAACACACAAAAAAGAAGAGGAGGGGGGGGGGGGGGGGGGGGGGGGGGGGGGGGGGGG
>JBJTSG010000328.1:0-13929 GCA_046076505.1 Erythrobacter sp.
TCGAGGCGATCGGGCAGCGGGCGCGCGGGATGGTCACGGTGAACAGCACCAGCGGCACGCTCGCACTCGCCCGCGGGGTGCCGGTGGTGGTGCTCGGGAAGGCGGTCTATGACATTGCCGATCTCACCTTCCAGGGCGGGCTCGATCGCTTCTGGACAGAAGCGACGCCGCCCGACGAGGCGACCTTCGCCGCCTTCCAGCGGGTGCTGATCGACACCTCGCTGATCCCCGGCGGGTTCTTCTCCGACGAGGCCCTCGACAAGGTCGTGAAGCACGCCGTCGCGCGGTTCGGCGGCACGCCGCTCCTCCCCGAATGATCGACTTCGGCGTCGTCGAGCACGCGCTGATCGCGGTGATCGTCCAGGGGCTGATCGGGCTTACCACCGGCCGCTGGTGGGCGGGCGCGGCGGCGGCGTCGGGCTACTTCATCGGGCGCGAGGTCGCGCAGGCGGAGTACCGCTGGATCGAGCAGTTCGGCGAAGGCCTGCGTGCCAACATGCCGTGGAACGCGGTGTTCGACGCCCGCGTCTGGCAAACCGCGGACCAGGCCGCAGATTGGCTCGGACCGCTGCTCGCCACTGTCACCGTCGCCGTCGTGGCGACCCGGGCGCGGCGCGGGGTTGACGGCAGGCCGTAACGGCTCATAGCCCGGCGAGAAAATAAAGGGGCTCAGGGGATAATCGGCGCGTGACCAAGGTTCTCGTCACCGGCTCGGCCGGCTTTATCGGATACCACCTCTCGCAGCTCCTGCTCCATCAGGGCTTCACGGTGGTTGGCTACGACGGGATGACCGACTACTACGACGTCGCCTTGAAGCAGCGGCGTCACCAGATGCTGCTCCAGCATGCAGGCTTCCGCTGCGTCGAGGGGATGCTCGAGGATCACGGGACGCTCCATGGGCTGGCGATGGCGGAGCGGCCGGAGGTGATCGTGCACCTCGCCGGGCAGGCGGGGGTGCGCTACAGCCTCGAGAACCCGCGCGCCTATGTCGATGCGAACCTCGTCGGCACCTTCAACGTGATGGAGTGCGCGCGCGAATTGGGGGTCCAGCATCTGCTGATGGCCTCGACCTCTTCGGTTTACGGCGCGAACACCGAGATGCCCTTCACCGAGCGCCAGAAGGCCGACACGCCGCTGACGCTCTACGCGGCGACCAAAAAGGCGAACGAGGCGATGGCGCACAGCTATGCGCACCTCTGGAACCTGCCGACGACGATGTTCCGCTTCTTCACGGTCTATGGACCGTGGGGCCGACCGGACATGGCGCTGTTCAAGTTCACCCGCGGCATCCTCGATCGCACCCCGATCGACGTCTACAACGACGGCGAGATGTACCGCGATTTCACCTACGTGACCGATCTCGTGCGCGGCATCCGCCTGCTGATCGACTCGGCGCCGGTGCGGCCGGAGACGCCGGATGAGATCGTGCCGGGCGACAGCCTCTCGCCCGTGGCGCCGTTCCGGGTCATCAACATCGGCAATGGCGAGAAGGTGCGGCTGCTCGATTTCGTCGAGGCGATTGAGGCCGAGTGTGGCCGGCCTGCCATCCGCAACTACCTGCCGATTCAACCCGGCGACGTGCCCGCGACCTGGGCCGACGCGACGCTGCTCGAAACGCTCACCGGCTACGCGCCGCAGACGCCCTTCCGCGAGGGCGTGGCGCGGTTCGTCGCGTGGTACCGCGACTACTACCGGGTCTAGTTCGGCTTCTTCGGATCGCTCGGCGGCGGCGGGAGCTTGCCCTCGCCGGGGAGCGTACCGTCACGCTCCTTCTCGAGGCGCTGCATATATTCGCGCTCGATCATCTCGACGCGCTCCTGCTCGGCGGCGGCATCGGCGTCGATCGTGGACAGGCGCTCCTGCCGGGCCCGCTCGATGAGCTGGCCGAAGCGCACGGCTTCCGCCTCGCTCTTGTCCTTGGCCCAGGCCTGGACGAATTTCTGGTTGCAGCCGGTGAACCCGCCCGCGCCCGCCGGCGTGCAGCTCATCGCGCCGAAATCGCCGGCATACCTGATCTCTTCCGCCTGCCGGGACCGGTTCTTGAGCTCGTCGGTCCCGACGCCGCGCAGATTCTTGGGGATGCGGTAGCGCTCGGCCTCGACGAGGATCTCGCACACCACGACCTCGCCCGGCTGCGCCTTGGGGCATTCGGACGCCTCGTAGGCGATCACCATGTTGATCTTCTCGTTGGCGCTCTGCGCGGCAGCCGGGGCGGCAACGGCGCCGGCGCCGAGCAGGGCGAGAGCAGCAGGGGCGATCAGATGCTTCATGGCGCGCGTATTCCTCCGTCGACACGCGGGGCGTGTCCCTTCCGGTGATGCCCCCGCGCGAGGCGACTTGTCTAGTGCGCAGCGACTGAACCCGCGGTGAAGCCGCAAGATTTCGGGCAGACGGCCTCGTTGACCTCTCCCGCCACCGCCTCTAGGGGTGCGAGGCAGGTGATAGGACCCCTCCAGGCATGGCTTCGAGCATCCGCAAGGCCCTCTTGGCTCCGATCTGGCTGCTTCAGCTGGCGACCGGCGCGAAGAGCTTCCTCGACAATCCGCTGATCGGATCGCGCTGGCTGAACGCGCGCGGCCTGCATGTCGCGCGGGTCCGGCTTGCTGACGGATTGTGCCGCTGGCGGCGCCGGCGCCTCGCCCGCCATGTGCGTCCGGAATGGCGCGAGGCCTTCGACAGGAACGGCTTCGTGGCAATCCCCGACATCGTCCCGCCCGAGGAATTCGCCGCCCTGCGCGAGGCTGTCCTCACCTATCGCGGCCCGGCGCGCGAGATCCGCCAAGGCGACGCGATCACCCGGCGCCTCGCGATCGACCCGGACATGCTTGAGGCCGTCCCTGCCCTGCGCCGCCTCCTCCAGCGCAAAGACATCGCCGCGCTGTTCCACTACGTCGCCGGCTACCGCATCGAGCCGCTGCACTACATCCAGACGATCGTCAGCAAGGTCGGCGGCAACGAGCCCGACCCGCAGGAGACCCTGCACTCCGACAGCTTCCACTCCTCGCTCAAGGCCTGGCTGTTCCTGAACCCGGTGGCGGTGGAGGACGGGCCCTTCACCTACGTCCCCGGTTCGCACCGCTTCACCCCCGAACGACTGGCCTGGGAGCGGGCGCGCAGCCTCCATGACCCCAAGGCGATCGACCGCATGTCGGCGCGCGGATCGCCGCGGGTCGAGGCGCACGACCTTGCGGCGATGAAACTGCCCGAACCGCGCGCGCTGGCCGTTGCCGCCAACACGCTGGTGGTCGCCGACACGGTGGGCTTCCATTGTCGCGGCGCATCGCTGGCGCCCGGCGAGCGCGTGGAACTGTGGTCCTATGCCCGGCGCAATCCGTTCCTGCCGTGGCTCGGCGGCGATCCCACCAGCCTCCCCGGCATCGCCGAACGGCGCATTCCGCTGATCTGGGCCGTGACCGATCGGTTCGAGAAATGGCTCGGTCCTTCGTGGCCGAAGGTCGGCGTGCGCACCCCGGTCGACAATCCCTGACCGCGCTCGTGGCGGCGGATCAGACCCGTTCGCTGAGCTTGATCGCCAGCCGGCAGCCGAGGCGGATCGCGCCCGCAAGCAGCGGATAGGCCGGCGCCCGCTCCGCACCATTGGCGAGCGCAGCGTCGCGGTGCTCGAGCTCCTCGGCGCGAAATTCCTCGATCATCGCGGCAAGCTCCGGATCGGCGCCGGTCGCCTCGAGCTTTTCGAGCTGTTCGGTGTAATGCTTGTCGATCTCGGTCTCGACCGCCGCGGTGCAGGCCATCGCCGCCTCTGGCCCGAGCAGCGCCGTGCCCGCGCCCAGCGCGTAGCCGGCGGCCGACCAGAAGGGATGAAGCGCCGTCGGGCGCACACCGCGCTTGACGAGCAAGGCATCGAACTTGGCACGGTGCTCGGCCTCTTGCGCCGCCATGTGGCGGATCTCGGCCGAATGCGGCCCGCGGTCGCCCATCACGGCGAGCTGGCCTTCGTAGATCCGGGTCGCGCCGAACTCTCCGGCCTGGTCGACCCGGATCATCCGGTCGATGTCGCGTTTTTCAACCATCACGGGCTCCTTTGCCTGACGCTTACCTGCGATACGCGGCCAGCGCCACAACGGCTGCACCGCCGATGGTCGAGATAAGGAAGTTGAAGCCGGCAAGCGAGATGCCGAACAGCGTCCACTGCGCCGCGTCGCAGCGGACCATCGGCGCGCCGAAGTCGGTGAAGCTGCCGCCCTCGATCTTCGAACAGGCGGTGATCCCCTCCCACCAATGGTACTCGACGCCCGCATGGAAGCCGCCGATCAGCCCGGAGGTAAGGATCGCGAGACCGGCGAGCGCGACCCACACCCGCGCCGGCTTGGCGACGAAGGATACCAGCCCGAGCGCAAGCGCGGCGAAATGCGGATAGCGCTGCCACCAGCACATCTCGCAAGGGTAGAGGCCGAAGCCGTACTGCGAAAGGTATGCGCCACCGAGCAGCGCGGCCGGTATCAGCACGGCCAGCGCGCGGGCCAGACGCGCCCGGTGCCCCAGATTGTCCATAACTCGCGCCCTACTTGCTGCCCGCCTAACGCGCCGCCGGCCGCAGCGCGACGCTGCTCTTCGTCGTGCGGCGCAGCGTGTCGAGCGCGTAGTTCAGCTGGAAGTCCTTGATCCCCTGCTCCTTGAGCTGCGCGGCGGTGAGCTGGAAGCGCGGATCGGCGATCTTGTCCTTCTCCATTGCCTCGTCCTTGACGCCCAGTTCGTTGATGAGGTGGCCGCGCAGGTCGCTCTCGCGGGTCTGGTACTTCATCCGCAGCAGGTAATCCGGGTCGGAGATTTGCGGCACGGTGATGTCGGGCTTGATCCCGCCTTCCTGCACCGAGCGGCCCGAAGGCGTGTAGTAGCGCGCCGTCGTCAGCTTGAGCGCCGCATCCTTGCCGAGCGGCAGCAGCGACTGCACAGAGCCCTTGCCGAAGCTCGTCTCGCCCATGATCAGCGCCCGACGATGGTCCTGGAGCGCCCCGGCGACGATCTCGGAGGCCGAGGCGGAGCCGGCGTTGATCAACACGATAAGCGGAATGCCCTCGGCCATGTCGCCGCGGTACACGGTCTCGGCATCGTAGAGCATCGTCTCGCCTCGCGCGCGGCCGCGCTGGCTGACGATCCGCCCGTCGGTGAGGAACAGGTCGGACAGCGCGACGCTCTCGTCGAGGCTCCCGCCCGGGTTGTTGCGCAGGTCGAGCACCAGCCCGTTAAGCCGTCCGCCGGGAGCCTTCTTCTTGAGCTCCTGGAATTCGGCGAAGACATCCGCGCCGACATTGGCCGAGAACTCGTTGACCGAGATCACGCCGATGCCGCCCGACTGGAGCTCGGAGGTCACCGGCTCGAGCTGGATGACGCCGCGCGTCACGTCGAGCTCGAGCGGCTGGTCGCGGCCCTGGCGGAAGATCGTCAGGCGGATCGAGGTGCCCTTCGGCCCGCGCATCTGCGCGACAGCATCGTCGAGCTTGGTGTCGACGATCAGCTTGCCGTTCAAGTGCGTGATGAAGTCGCCCGCCTTGACGCCGGCAGCCTCGGCCGGGCTGCCTCGGAACGGCGAGACGACCTTGACCGCGCCGTCCTCCATCACGACCGACAGGCCGAGACCCGAATACTGCCCGTCGATCATCGTCTCGAGCCGCTGGAGATCGCCGCCGTCGAGATAGGCCGAGTGCGGATCGAGGCTGGCGAGCATCCCGTCGATCGCGCCGCGGATCAGCTTGTCGTCGTCCACGGGCTCGACGTAGCTCGCCTTGATGCGCTGGAAGACCGCGAAGAATTTGGCGAATTCCGGCCCCGCGCGGCCATCGACCTGCGCCATGCTGGCAGTGGTGGCGGGGATCAGCGCAACGGCGGTGACAAGGGCTGCGCTGCGCAGGAGGGCGGCGATTTTCATGAGGGCGAACAGACTCCTTTGAGCGCGGAGTGTATAGGCTCGGCCAGCTTAACGCCAGATAGACACGCTCGGACGCACCGAACCGTGCCGGAGCGGGGCAGACGCACTGACCGGTCTTCGCTTCTCAGCGACTTACCTCAAGTATTGCAGAGGGTTGACCGGTTTGCCGTCGCGCCGCAGCTCGATCGTCAGTGGCTGCGCGCCGCCCCTGGCACGGCCCAGCGGGCTGCCGCCGATGACGCTGTCGCCGACCGCGACGTCGACGCGCTCCATCCCGGTGACAAGGCTCGTCCAGCCGCCCTCGTGCTCGACGATGACGATTCGCCCGAACCCGCGGTAGGGCCCGGCGAAGGCGACCCGGCCGCGTCCAGGCGCGACGACCTGCGCATCCGCGGCGGGCGCGAGCGTCAGGCCGGTGCTGGCAAGCCCGCTTTCGCGCACGGCGCCGAAGCCGAGCAACGTGCGGCCCTGCACCGGCAGTTGGAAGTCGCTTGGCGGCGGTGCGCTCGCGAGCGGCGAAGGTGCCGCCGCCGAAGCAACCGGCAAGGCCGCGGCGATGTCTGCAGGGCGCAGCACCGGACCGGGGAACGCGGCGAGCTCACGGCGCAGCGCGGACACCTCGCCCAGCTTCGCGACCAGACCGTCGAGATCGCGGGCGTCCTCGGCGAGCGCCAAGGCCCTTTCGGCCTCACGCAGGGCTGCCCCGCGGGCTGCGCGCGAGGCGAGGCGCTGCCGCTGTTCGAGGGCGGCGAGCTCCGCGCGGCGCTGGCGCAGCGCTGCCTCGCCGCCGCGCAGTGCGTCCACCGCCTTTGCCGCCTCGGCCTCGAGCGCGCGGCCCCGGTCGAGCTCGACGCGCAGCGAAGCGGTGCGGGCGCGGATCTGCGGGACCGTGCCGGCGAGCACCGCGCGCAGGTGCACCACATCCTGGAGCGAGCCCGGTTGCAGGGCGGATAGCGCAAGCGGGCGGCGCGAGGCGGTCTGGAGCGCCGCGGCGAGACGCGCGGTCGGCTCCTGCTTGGCGGCAAGACGGGCCGTCACGGCGGCGCGGGCACTGCGGGCGATGGTGAGGCGCGCCTGCGCGACCTCGACGTCGGCCTCGGCCTGCTGGATGCGCGCGGCGAGCGCGGCCGCCTCGCGCGCGGTGCGCTGCGCCGCTTCGGTCGCGGCCTCAGCCTCGGAGGAAAGTCGCGCGGCGCGATTTTCCGCGAGCTTGCTTTCGCGGGTCGCGCGGGCGAGCGCGGCTTCCGCCTGGCTGGGATCGAGCAGCACGGCGGCGGGCGTCGCCCGGCTCTCGCGGACGCCGAGGAACAGCGCCCCGCACGCGCCGAGCATGGCCACCGCCGACAGGATCACCCTTCCCCGCATGGCTTCTGTCATGCCCGATGATAGGGATGGCCCGCAAGGATCGTGGTGGCGCGGTAGAGCTGCTCCATCAGCATCGCGCGCGCCATCATGTGCGGCCAGGTGGCGGGCCCGAAGGCGAGGAGGAGATCGGCAGCGGCGCGCTCGGCATCGGAGTGGCCATCCGCGGCCCCGAGGTAGAAGCGGGTCTCGCGCACGCCTTCGTCGCGCCACTTGCCGAGGAGAGTCGCAAAGGCTTCGGAGGACATCGCCTTGCCGCGCTCGTCGAGGAGCACGGTGCGGCAGGGGTTCAGCGGCTCTGCGGCCTTGCCCGCGCCGGCATCGGGCCATTCGGTGATCTTGCAGGGCCAGGTCATGCGCTTGGCATAACGCTCGACCAGCTCGCCCTCGGGCGAACGGCCGATTTTGCCACGCGCGATGATGTGGAGAAGCAAGACGCCACCCTATGCTGTAGGCGCTGGCTCGGCCCGCAGGGCCGCGAGCGCACGCGCGCGACCCGCAGGTGCTCGAGCCCGCAGGGCTCGAAACAGCACCGAGGACGTGCCCGCGGAGGCGGGCACGCAAACAAGAACCCTCTAGTTCCTACCCATCATCGACGTTTCGCTGCCCTCGAAGCTCCACATGCGTTCGAGGTTGTAGAAGCTGCGCACCTCGGGTCGGAACAGGTGGATCACCACGTCGCCCGCGTCGATCAGCACCCAGTCGGCGGCCGGCAGGCCCTCGACGCGGGCGTGGCCGAAGCCGGCCTGCTTGATCTTCTCGGCGAGCTTCTGCGCCATCGACGCGACCTGCCGGGTCGAACGGC
The DNA here is from genome assembly GCA_046076505.1 of Erythrobacter sp. Lineage (GTDB taxonomy): Bacteria > Pseudomonadota > Alphaproteobacteria > Sphingomonadales > Sphingomonadaceae > Erythrobacter. Next base: position 8,055 of record JBJTSG010000328.1, read on the forward strand.
CGCTGGCGATCACCATGTGATCGGCGATCGAGCTTTTGCCTTCGAGCGGGATGGTCACCACGTCCTGCGCCTGGTCGTCGTCGAGCTGCGCGAGCACCAGCCGGTGGAGATCGGCGGGGCCCATGTCAGACTTGCCCAGCGAAGAGGCGAGCGTCGTGGCGGCGTTCACCGCGCCGAGCGGGAGGGATGCTATCAAGGCATCGGGAGTGGGCAATCGAGTATCTCCAGAGTGCAGGACAAGGGAGGCGGACACTGCGCGAACCGGCCAGCGAGCGTGCCGAAACGCCGTGCGGGCGCTTCATGCCTCCTCCTCTGGCCGGAGTGTGCGGAATGTCAGCCGATCACGCAGCGGTGCCTGTCGATCGCCGAGGATGGCCTCGGCCCACCCGGCATGACCCAGGCGGATCGCCGTGGCCGAGCGGTGGTCTGGATCGAAACGCAATAACACCAGAGCCGGTGCGCTCCATTGCCCCCGTTTCCGAATGCTGGCGGCGGGCACGCTATAGCGCCGGAGCCAGGCCATGGCGGGGCTCGTCATGGCCTCAGCATCATAGCCGGGCCTTGCAACAACCGCAATCGGCATTGTCCGCGCGAGACGCCGCCAGTCCTTCCAGCGGTGCAGTTGGGCGAGATTGTCGGCGCCCATCAGCCAGACGAAGCGCCGCTTGGGATAGCGCCTCGCGAGCTTCGCGAGGGTGTCGACGGTGTAGCGGGTGCCGAGCCGCTGCTCGATGGCCGTCGGCACGATCGGGGCACGGCGCGCCTGCCGGCGGGCCGAGAGCAGCCGCGCGGCGAGCGGGGCCATGTCGGCGCGCGGCTTCAGGGGGTTCCCGGGCGAGACCAGCCACCAGGTCTCGTCGAGCCCGAGCGCCTCGGCGGCGAACAGCGTGATCCGCCGGTGCCCGCCGTGCGCGGGGTTGAAGCTGCCGCCGAGGAGGCCAGTGAGGACGGGCGGTCGGTTCAAGGCCGGATCTGGCCGCTCCCGCGCACCTGCCACTTGTAGGTCGTCAGCCCCTCGAGTGCGACCGGCCCGCGCGCATGGAGCCGCCCCGTGGCGATGCCGATTTCCGCGCCGAGGCCGAACTCGCCACCGTCGGCGAACTGCGAGGAGGCGTTGTGCATCACGATCGCGCTGTCGACCTCGGCGAGGAAGCGCTCGGCAACGGCCTCGTCGGCGGTGACGATCGCATCAGTATGGCCCGAGGAGTGACGCGCGATGTGCGCGAGCGCCGCGTCGAAGCCGTCGACACAAGCCACCGAGAGGATCGCGTCGAGATACTCGGTGTCCCAATCATTGGCGCTCGCCGGGATCACGCGCGGGTCGAGGGCGCGGATGCGGGCATCGCCGCGCACCTCGCAGCCCTTGTCGATCAGCGCCGCGACGAGCGCCGCGCCTTCCGGAAAGGCCGCGTCGATCAGCAGCGTCTCCATCGACCCGCAGATGCCGGTGCGGCGCAGCTTGGCGTTCAAGGCGATGTCGACCGCCATCGCCGGATCGGCGGCGGCGTGGACATAGGTGTGGTTGATCCCGTCGAGATGGGCAAGCACGGGCACCCGCGCCTCGGCCTGCACCCGTGCGACGAGGCTCTTGCCGCCGCGCGGCACGATCATGTCGATGAGCCCGCTCGCGGCGAGCATCGCGCCGACGCAGGCGCGGTCCTGCGAGGGGACGAGCTGCACCGCTTGCGGAGGCACGCCGCCTGCCACGAGCCCCTCCACAAGCGCGGCGTGGATCGCGCGGTTGGAATGGACGGCCTCGCTCCCGCCCCGCAGCAGCGCCGCATTGCCCGCGCGCACGCACAGGGCGGCGGCGTCGGCGGTGACGTTGGGGCGGCTCTCGTAGATGATCCCGATGGTGCCGATGGGGACGCGGATGCGCGAGAGCCTGAGCCCGTTCGGGCGCTCGGCGGTGTCGATCACCTGACCCACCGGATCCGGCAGGCCGGCGACCGCTGCGACGGCATCGGCGATCCCGGCAATCCGGTCCTCGCTCAGCGCCAGCCGGTCGAGCATCGCCGGGCTCAGCCCGTTCGCCTCGCCTGCCGCGAGGTCTCCGGCATTGGCGGCGAGCACTGCCGGGGTGGCTGCCAGCAAGGCATCGGCCGCAAGGCGCAGCGCCGCGGCCCGCGCCGCACTGGGCATCGCCCCCAGCCGGCGCTGTGCGAGGCGCGCGGCCTCCGCAAGGGTGGCCACGAGCGCGACAGGATCGGCGTGGTCGGGCAGAGGTGCGGCAGCGGGGTTCATGCGTGCTCTCTAGCATCCCGGCATCGGCCTGTCAGTCGTCGAGAGCCGTCCGATTCGCCCCTCGCGGCGCACGATGTGACGCAGGCAGCCCGTCGGATGTTGCGCAAACTAAGCGCCTCACCGCGAATCCGCATCAACTCACCCAAATGGGCAACATAGGATTCGATTCCGACCGAGGACCTTGATAGCGCGGCGGCCTTCGAGGGGCTGTCATAAGATAATCGGGGCCGCACTTGTCAGTGAAACAGACCGCACAAGCGTGGGGAGAACGGCTGCGGCTGTGGTTTCCAGACCGCGAGTTCTTCATGCGTGCCGATGGGCAGGTGCGCTTCATCCGCATTTCCGGCAAGCTCCAGATGCGCGTCGCCGCAGGTGCCATGGCGCTTGTGGGACTGTGGCTGCTCGCGCTCGCGGTGATGGCCTGGGGGCAGTACCGCGCGCGGTCGGACCTCGCTTCCTTCGTTGAGGAAAAGGCACGGGTCGCCACCGCCAGCGAGCGGCTCAAGGCCTATGGGGGCAATCTCGACAAGGTCGTCGACGATCTCCAGCAGCGCCAGCAGTTCCTGGAGGAAATGTCCCGGATGATCCCCGAGGACATGGTCAAGGAGGGCGCGGCGAGCGGGACCGTCAGCGATTCGTCGGCCGAGGCGGACGCGACCGTGAAGAAGGTCAGCGCACTTATCCCGCAAGCGAAGGGTCTCGCCGAAATCGAGGCGCGTCAGCTCGCCTATGCCGAGCGGCTCACCCGCTTCGCCGATGCCCGCGCGCGCCGCGCCGAGGCGGCGATCCGCAAGCTCAACCTCGACCCGACCTTCCTCAGCCGGCAGGCGCAGCAGGCGATGGGCGGCCCCTTCGAGGCCATCGCGGGCGCGGACGATCCGCGCTTCGAGCGCCTCGGCCTCAGCCTTGCGCGCATGGCCGTGCTCGAGCGCGCGCTCGACGGCATCCCGCAGGTCGTCCCCGCCAGCATCCAGAGCATCACCTCGGGCTTCGGCTACCGCCGCGACCCCTTCAACGGCAGCGCGGCAATGCATGCCGGGATCGACTTCAAGGGTCCGATCGGCTCACCGGTCTTCGCCGCCGCCGATGGGCGCGTCAGCTTCGTTGGACAGAAATCGGGCTATGGCAACTTGGTCGAGATCACCCACGGCAACGGAATGTTGACGCGTTACGCCCACCTTTCCCGCTTCGGCGTGAAGGTCGGCCAGCAGGTCAGCGCGGGCACGACCATCGCCGGGCTCGGTTCGACCGGGCGCTCGACGGGGCCGCACCTGCATTTCGAAGTCCGTATCAATGACCGCGCGGTGAACCCGCGCCCGTTTCTGGAGGCCGCCCCCGATGTTCTCAAGGAAGTCCGCCGAGCCGGAACAGACCGTCCCGTCGCTGCCGCCCGCGCGGCCCGTTAACAGGAGCACCAGCATGGCATCCGGCTCGACCTTCTCGGTGATCGGCGCCGACGTGACGATCCGCGGCGACATCGCCGCCACCGCCGATCTCCATATCGACGGCACGATCGAGGGCGACATCAAGTGCGCGAGCCTTGTGCAAGGCGAGAAGAGCAGCATCTCCGGCGCCATCGTCGCCGAGAGCGCGCGCCTTGCCGGCAAGGTGGCGGGATCGATCACCGCGCGCGAGCTCGTGATCCTGCGCACCGCCCGGATCGAGGGCGACGTCCATTACGACGCGCTCACCATCGAGCAGGGCGCCGAGGTCGACGGCCGATTCGCTCCCAATGCCCGGCAAGCGGTGAAGGCGGTTCCGACCGCTCAGGCCGAAGCGGCCGAGTAGGCGCATCTTTCCCCTCCCGGTCGCGGGAGGTGCCGGGGGTGGGCTGCCCGAATTCGGCCCGTAAGACTTCAGCTGAGGCGCGTCGCAAGCTCGCCGCGTGCGACGCTGGCTCTAGCCTGCCTCAACCCACCCGTATGCCCCCGCTACACCCGGCCGAGACCCCACTTACACCCCGAGCAAAGGGCCCATTTCCGGCCGTTTTGCGCATTCCGTGAGCGTTGGGGTGGACCCTCGGAACGCAGTGTTTCACGTGAAACATTGCGAGAACGGTGACTTACAGCACCTCCGCCCGCAGCGTCTTGCGGTCCAGTTTGCCGATCATGGTCTTGGGCAGGCTTTCGCGCACCACCACCATGTCGACCCGCTCGTGCTTGCCGACCCGGGTGTTGAGCCACGCTGCCAGGTCCTCGCCCGTCGCGCTCGCGGCCTCGTTCAGCGTCACATAGGCGCGCGGGACCTCGCCGCGGGCGGCGTCGGGCACGCCGATCACCAGCGCCTCCTTCACGGCCGGGTGCTCGAGAATCACGTCCTCGACCACGCTCGGGAACACCTTGAAGCCGTTCACCGCGATCATGTCCTTGATGCGGTCGACGATCTCGAGGAAGCCGTCCGTGTCCAGACGCGCGACGTCGCCGGTGCGCAGGTAGCGCTTGCCGCCGATATCGACGAAGCAGTCGGCGTCGGCCTCGGGGCGGTTCCAGTAGCCGCGCATCACCTGCGGCCCGTGGACCGCGAGCTCCCCCGGCTCGCCCTCGGGGGCCATCCGCGAGGGGTCCTCCTTGTCGAGCAGCGCCACCTCGGTCCCGGGGATCAACTGGCCGATGGTGCCGCGCTTGCGGAAGCCGTCATAGGGGTTGGCCGAGACCACCCCGGCGCTCTCGGTGAGGCCGTAGCCTTCGCAGATCCTGACGCCGGTGACCTTCTCGAACTTCTCGTGCACCGGCCCCGGCATCGGTGCGCCGCCGGAGATGCAGACCTTGAGGCTCGAAAGATCGGTCTTGGCGAGGTCCGGGTGGTCGAGCATCGCCTGGAACATCGTCGGCACGCCGGGAAAGCCGGTGCAACGGTATTGCTGGATCGTTGCGAGCACCTGCGCGGTCTCGAAGCGCGGCACCATCGCGATCGACGCGCCGGTGACGCAGGCGTGGTTGAGCAGCGCCGTGTTGGCGAAGACATGGAAGAACGGCAGCGCGCCCATGAACACTTCGCCCGCAGGGTTCCCGAAAGGATTGAGCGCCGCAACCTGCTGTGCGTTCACCGAGAGCTGGTCGTGGCCCAGCATCGCCCCCTTGGGCCGCCCGGTGGTGCCGCCGGTGTATTGCAGGAGCGCAAGGTCCTCCGGCCCGACCGCGACCGGCGCGGGTTCGCTTGGCGGGGTCATCTCCGCCCAGCTCTTGACCGTCGAGCCGTAGGCGACCTCGGCGATCTGGCTGCGCTTCAGCAGCTTCAGCGCCAGTCCCTTGTACCACGGCAGCATCTCGGCGAGGCTGCCCACCACCAGCGTCTCGAGGCCCGAGGCGCCGAGCACTTTGGAGGCGGTCTTGTAGAGCTCGGGCACGTCGAGTGTCACCAGCACCCGGGTACCGCTGTCACCGACCTGCCAGCTCAGCTCCTCGACCGAATAGAGCGGCGAGAAGTTCACCACCGTCGCCCCGGCCATCATCGCACCGGAATAGGCGGCGGCGTAGATCGGCACGTTGGGAAGAAACAGGCCCACCCGGTCGCCCTTGACGATCCCGAGCCCCTGGAGCCCGGCGGCGAAGGCCTTCGCCTGGGCATGGATGTGGCGATAGCTGTAGGTCCGCCCGAGGAAGTGCAGGAACGGCGCATCGGGAGCGCGCTG
>JBJTSG010000329.1:0-3976 GCA_046076505.1 Erythrobacter sp.
GGCGGGGAAGCCACCGTCACCGCGCTCGCCGTCTCCGCCTTCGCCGCCGAGCGAGGTCTGGCCCCGCCCGGTCGCGTCGATCGACAGGTTGCCGGAAATGGTCGCGTTGAGGCCGTCGAGCGCGATCCCCGCCTTGCCGCCGAAGCCAGCGCCCCCCGCCCCCGCGTAGCCGAAGCCGCCGCGTGCGGTGGCATCGAGGAACAGGCTATTGGCCGCGAGGCTTCCGCTCGCTCCGCCTTCGACCCTCGCCGTGCCGCCCCGGCCGATTCCGCCCGGGCTACCGTCACCGCCCAAGGCCCCGCTGTTGAGGAACACTCCGCCCGCCGTCAGCGCGCCGGCATAGGCCGAAAGCACCGTCGTGCCTCCCTGCCCGTCGCCACCCACGGCAGCAGGGACCGCGATATTGCCGTCGACCCCGCTCTTGCCGCCGAAAGCCTGCGCGCCGAGATTGATCCTGCCGAATTGCGCAACACCGCCGCCGACCGTGCCCGGACCACCGAGCTGCGCCAGACCCGCTTGCGCAAAGCCCCCGGTGGCGTTGCCGCCGCGGCCCGGCACGAAGGCACCGCGCCCGGAGCCGCCCTCGCCGCCGATGGCGATCACGCTGACATTAGCATCGCTGCCGACCGCGATCCGCCCGTAATCCCCACTCGCCAGCAGGTAAGCGCCGCCCTTGAAGGTGGCATCGGCCTGGTTGTCCGTGGTCGCATCGCCGCCGAACGCGTCGCCGCCCCGCCCGCCGGCGATCGCGATCTCGTCGCTGTTGCCGCCGAAGCCGCCCCGGCCGTCCGCCCGCAGGGTCGCAAGGCCCGCAATCTCGAGGCTGGCGGCAAGGCTGGACGAACCCATCGCCATGAACAGCGCCGTACCGCCCCGTCCCGTGCCGCCTGTCCCGCCATAGCCATAGAATGCATTGCCACCCTGACCGTTCGCATCGGCAAGGGCCTCGATGCCCTTGAGGTTGATCGCCCCGGCCACCGCGCGCGCGCCGGCAACGCCGCCCGCCGCATCCCCGCCGTTAACCCCGTTCCCGGCGCCCGCTGTCGCTTGGGCCGAGAACGCGCCGTCGAGAGTGAGGCGGCCGCCGCCACGGGCGGTCGCCAGCGCCACCCCTCCCAGCGCCTGCCCTCCTTTGCCCCCGACATTCGCGCCGCCCCGGGCGTTGGCGCGCATCGTCAGGTTGCCATTGATGGTCAGCTGGTTGTCGCCGTCGAGCAGGATCGATGCCGCGCCCGCATCGGCGAGCGCGCCGGCACCGGTCGCATTGGCGATGTCGGCGACGGCACTCGCGTCGATCGTGGCGCTGCCCGTGATGCCGATCGTTCCGAGCCCGTCGATCCCGAGGCTCGCGGTGCCCCCGAAGGCATTGGACGGGCTCGAGGTCCCGCTGCTCTGCCCCGTCGCACCGCGCGCGGTGGCGAGGATCTCGAGGCTGCCACCGAGGCTCGCGCTGCCGCCATTGCTTGCCAGCATCCGTGCCGTGCCGCCGCGCGACTCCGCGCCCGCGTTGACCAGGAAGAAATCCGTCCCGAACGCCGAGGCGCGCACGCTTGCATCCCCCGCGATCGTCACGCGCCCACCGTCGGCCAGCACCTCGGCGGTGCCGCCACGCGCGGTGCCCGCGGCGCGGCTGAAGATTTCGAACCCCGCGAAGGCGTCCGCAGTGACGATCGCGCGGCCACCGACGCTGACCAGCGCATCGGTGCCGCTGGCAACAACTCGCGCGGTTCCACCTTGCGCATTGATCACGTCGAGCGATTGCAGGCCCGAGCCATTCACCCCCGTGTCACGCGCATCGACCAGCAAGTCGCCGCTCACGGTGAGGCTGCGCCCGGCTCCCGCCTCGGCAGACGCGCCAATGCCGCCGAACAGGACGAGGTTGCCGGTGATCGCGCTGTTCGCGCCGCTCGCCAGGGCGCGCGTCTGGCCGGTGCCGATCGCGTAGAGGCTCGAACTTGCGTTCACGTCCCGGATCGTGATGTCCGCCTGCGCCGATGGGGCGCTGTTCGGCCGCCGGTAGCGGACGGAGGCGATGTCCTCGCGGATCGAGGTGCCCTGGATGAAGCGCTGGGACACGTTGTAGTTGGCCGCGAGGATGATCTCGCCGTTGATGATGCTCGCACTCGCCGCGGGGTCGAAGCCGATGTTGCCGGACAGCAGCATCGAGATCGGGTCCTGCGCAGCGCGTGCGACCGCGTAGATCATGCGGTTGTCGCCGGCCCCGGTGCTCGCCGTGCCGCCGATGGTGCCATTAAGCGTCACGACCTCGCCAGAGGCGGCAGTACCGGTCGGGATGGAGATGTCGAACAGCCCGTTGGAGAAACGCAAGCTGACAGCCTCGCCCGCGATGTAGGCATGGCTGCCGTTGACATAAGCCGTGCCGCGCATCTCGACGTCGGCAGCGACGATCGCGAAGAAGCCGTTCTGCGGAGATGCGTCAATGCGTGCGCCCGGGCTGACGGTGATCGTCGCGCGCGATCCGGATGCGCCCTGAAAGAAGCTGAAGGAGCCGCCCGCGAAGGCGTCAAAGCCCTCGTTCGTCGTGTCGAGCGTGGTCAGCATCAGCCGTCCGACATCGAAGCTGGCATTGTTACCGACCAGGATGCCGGTCGGCGAGTAGAAGGCGACAAAGCCGCCTTTGACGAAACCATTGGGTACGGCGATCTGGCTGACCACACTGCCGTCGATCACCGCGATATTGTTGTTGGGCGCCGGCAGGATGCGGTTGAGGACCGCGAAATTGGTGCCCTCCGGTGAGCGGAAGAAGGCCTCTGCCCCGGTGCGCAGAAAATCGAGCGCATTGCCGTTGGCGTCGATCTTGGGGCTCCAGTCGATCACCACCGTCGGCGAGAAGACGTCGACCGTCGTATTCGTGGGCGTGGGCGTGCTGACCTCGGCGACGCCGAAGACGACAGAGGAATCGCCCTGGATGCCCTGCGCCGACGCCGCGGTCGGGCTCGTCGCAAGCGCAAGAGCCAGCGCCGCGCTCGCGCAGCCGAGCATCAGGCGGGTGCGGTCGCGGGGCGCGTGCTTGAGGGTCATCTCAGAATCTCCACGGGAAGAGGCGAGCGGTGAGCGTGAACAAGAGGCGGACATCGCCCTTGTCGGCGGCGAGGTCGGGCCGGACCAGCGGAACAGCGACGACCAGGTCGCTCTGCACGCCCCCGCCCCAAGCGAGCCGCACGCCGCCGCCGGCCGACCACAGGCGGTCGGGGTTGCCCGCGCGCCGACTCGGGTCGTGGTTCCAGACATGGGCGAGGTCGGTGAAGGCGAAGGGCTGGTATGCCACCGCGGTCGGCCCCCCAGGCACCAGCGTGCCGAAGCGCAGCTCGAACGCATTGAGGATGCCGCTGTCGCCCAGCACCGCGCCCGGATCATAGCCGCGTCCGATCGAGAAGTTGCCTGCCGCGATCTCTTCGAAGGCGGGAAGCGCGTCGCCGGTCACCTGCCCTTGGCTCCGCAGGACGATCGCGAAGTCGGGGATCGGGCGGTACTCGATGTCCGCATCGAGCCGCACCAAGAGCGGGGTCGGGTCGGCCTCGATCCGGCTCGGCGGCGTCGCCCCGCCGAGGATGCAGGCGAGGAGGTTCGGCCGGCAATCGGGGCTTGTGCCGAACGCCCCCACGCCCTGCCGGAGCTCGGCGCCGTAGCGTAGGCGGAACTTCGGTTCGTAGGGCGTGTAGCCGTCCGCACGCAGCACTGTACGCCGATCGTAGAGCTCGCCGGCGAGGCGCAGGAAGCCGATCCTCACCCGGTCGCGGGTCAGCGGGATGGTGTTCACCGTCACGTCCTGGTCGACGAGGTCGAAGCCGCCTTCGGCATAGAGCGTGTGGCGGCGCGAGCGGATCAGCGGATAGGTGGCCGTGAGGCTCGCGAAGATCGTCTCGGACCTGATGTTGAAGCCGGCGATGCCGCTCGCAGGCCGTGCCCTGCTGTAGGTCAGCTGGCCGCCCACCCGCAACCCCTCGCTGCCGAG
>JBJTSG010000330.1:0-5019 GCA_046076505.1 Erythrobacter sp.
GGTGCTGGAGGAAGCCCCACGCGCGGCCAAGCTGAAGCTTTCGGAGAAGGCGCGCGAGGATCTGCGGCATCTGCCGATCGTCGCCATCGACCCCGCAGATGCGCGCGACCATGACGACGCGATCTGGGCTGAGCCGGACGGGCAGGGCGGGTTCAACGCGCTGGTCGCCATCGCCGATGTAAGCTTCTACGTCCGCCCTGGCTCCGCGCTCGACCGCGAGGCGAGGAAGCGCGGCAACTCGGTCTACTTCCCCGATCGGGTCGTGCCCATGCTGCCCGAGGTGCTGAGCGCCGACGTGTGCTCGCTCAAGGAGGGCGAGGACCGCGCGGCGATGGCCTGTCACCTCCACATCAACCCCGATGGGAAGGTGTCGAGCTTCCGCTTCACCCGGGCGCTGGTGCGGATCGCGCACAACATTGCCTACGAGGACGCGCAGGCTCAGGTCGATGCGGGCAATCCGCCGGAATACCTCGCCAACCTCTGGGCCGCATGGCGCGCGCTTCTGGCGGCACGCGAGGCGCGTGATCCGCTCGAACTGGAGCTCCCCGAGCGCCGCGTGGTGCTCGACGAGCAGGGGCGCATCGCCTCCATCGCCGTGCGCGAGCGCCTCGATGCGCACCGGGTGGTCGAGGACTTCATGATCGCCGCGAACGTTGCCGCGGCCAAGGCGCTGGAGGCGAAGACCGCGCCGGTCGTCTACCGCATCCATGAACCGCCGAGCCGCGAGAAGCTCATTGCCTTGCGCGACTACCTCGCCACGATGGGCAAGAAGCTCGCGCTCGGGCAGGTGGTGACGCCGGGCCTGTTCAACCGCATGCTCAAGGACATTGCCGACGAGGCCGAAAAGGCGCTGGTCATGGAGGCTGTGCTGCGCAGCCAGACGCAGGCCTATTACGGCCCCGCCAATGCCGGCCACTTCGGCCTCAGCCTGGGCTCCTACGCCCACTTCACCTCGCCGATCCGACGCTATTCGGACCTCCTTGTCCACCGTGCGCTGGTCGACGCTTACAAGCTCGAACAGCCCGCACCGCCGGGCTCGCTGCCGCCGACCAGCGGCCTCTCGGATCGCGACCGCGCGAGCCTCGAGCAGGTTTCCGACGCGATCAGCCAGACCGAACGCCGCGCGATGGAGGCCGAGCGCGACACCATCGACCGCTATGTCGCCGCCTGGCTTTCGGGCCGGGTGGGTGAGGTGTTCGACACGCGCATCACCGGGGTGCAGAGCTTCGGCTTCTTCGCCACCATCATGGGCCTCGGCGGCGATGGCCTCGTGCCGATCTCGACCCTGGGGGGCGAGTATTTCCGCCATGACGAGGCCGCCAAGGCGTTGGTCGGCACCGACACCGGCACGACCTACGCGACCGGAGACCGCCTCAAGCTCAGGCTTGCCGAGGCCAATGCGCTGACCGGCTCGCTCAAGTTCGTGCTGCCGGACCAGGACGCCGGCGTGATCGAGCCGCGCGGGAGCCGTCCCGAGGCCAAGCGCCGCGTCCCGGGTGGCGGGGCGCCCAAGAAGGCGGGCAAGTTCATGGTCGGCAAGCGCGGCCGCCCGGGCAATATCCGCCATCAGGGGCGCGGCAAGTAGGCCCTAGCCCGCGTGGGCGCTCTTCGTCTCGTCGTAGTCGCCGGGCACGATGTAGAGCGGGCAGGGCAGCGACCCTGCCGCGGCCGAGAAGTGCGTGACCAACGGGCCAGGGTTGCTGCCCTTGGCCGCGCCCAGCACCAGCGCGGCGACCTCGGCATGCTCGGCGAGGAACTCGGCGACGATCCGCTGGCCCTGTCCGATCCTCACCGAAATCGTCGGCATGATCCCACTTTCGGCCAGCAGGTTGCCTGCGACCCCGTGGGCGAGCATCTCGGCCCGGTCGCGCGCTTCGGCCTCGATTGTCGCCTGCACCGCGCCGAAAGCGGAGAAGTTCTGCTGCGGCACCAGCGACAGGAGATGCACCGCGCCGCCCACCGCCGCCGCGCGCCGCGCGGCGTAGCGCAGGGCCGCGGTCGCCTCCTCGGTCTCGTCGATGATCACCAGGAATGTGCGCATGTCGCGAAGGCCCCTAACGAGCCGGGGGTATCAATGCATTCGTATGGATTGGCAAGTCCTTCGGGCTCTGCCCCCTTGCCCCGGCCCAGCGAATTGGCCAGAGACGGCCCACGGATCGCTTACGGGAGCTTTGATCGATCATGGCCTTGGAAATCAGGATGCCGGCCCTCTCGCCGACGATGGAGGAGGGCACCCTCGCGCGCTGGCTGGTGAAGGTGGGCGACGCCTTGTCCTCCGGTGACGTGATGGCCGAGATCGAGACCGACAAGGCGACCATGGAATTCGAAGCCGTCGACGAGGGCGTGCTGACCGAGATCCTCGTGCCCGAAGGCAGCGAAGGCGTGAAGGTTGGCACGGTGATCGCGCGCCTTGCCGTCGAGGGCGAGGAAGCGGCGCCTGCACCCGCGCCCGCCCCGGCAGCCGCCAAGGAAGCAGCGCCCGCGCCCGCCGCGAGCGCGCCCGCTGCCGAAGGCCCCGCGGCCTCTCCGACCGCGCGCAAGCTCGCGGAGCAGAACGGCATCGACCTTGCGAGCCTCACCGGCACCGGGCCCAAGGGCAAGATCACCAAGGAGGACGTCGAGGCAGCGATCGCCAAGGGCGGCGGCACGCCAGCGCCCGCGCCCGAAGCGTCTCCGGCGGCGGTAACGACCCCTGCCGCCAGCCCCTGGGGCGAGCGCATCGTCGCCTCGCCGCTTGCCAAGCGGATCGCGGCGGAGAAGGGCATCGACCTCGCGCTGGTCAAGGGCACCGGTCCCAATGGCCGGATCGTCAAGGACGACGTTGACAGCTTCACCCCGGGCGCGGCCACTCCCGCTGCGGCTCCGGCGGCGGCGCCTGCACCTGCGGCCAGCGCACCAGCACCCGCCGCCGCGCCCGCTCCTGTGCCTGCCACCACCATCGAGGGCGGCGCGCCCTTCGTCGACGAGAAGCTTTCGGGCGTGCGCAAGGTCATCGCCCGCCGCCTCACCGAGAGCAAGCAGACCGTCCCGCACTTCTACCTCACCATCGACATCCGCCTCGATCCGCTGCTGGAGTTGCGCAGCCAGCTCAACAAGTCGCTCGAGCCCGACGGCGTGAAGCTCTCGGTCAACGACCTCCTGATCAAAGCGCTCGCCCGCGCGCTCATTCGCGTACCGCAGTGCAATGTCAGCTATCAGGGCGACACGCTGCGCCGCTACGAGCGCGCCGACATCTCGGTGGCGGTCGCCGCACCCTCGGGTCTTATCACCCCGGTGATCACCCATGCCGACACCAAGGGCCTGGCCGCCATCTCGGCCGAGATGAAGGCGCTCGCGGGCAAGGCGCGCGACGGCAAGCTGATGCCGCACGAATACCAGGGCGGCACCGCGAGCCTCTCCAACCTCGGCATGTACGGGATCAAGCAGTTCGACGCGGTGATCAACCCGCCGCAGGGCATGATCCTCGCCGTTGGGGCGGGGCAGCAGCAGCCTTACGTGGTGAACGGCGCGATCGAGGTCGCGACGGTGCTCCATGCCTCGGGCAGCTTCGACCACCGGGCCATCGACGGCGCCGACGGGGCGCAGCTGATGGAGGCGATCAAGCACCTGATCGAGAACCCGATGGGGCTGGTGGTCTAGCTCGCCTTCCGCACTCCTCTCCCTCCCCAAGGACAGAACCATGGCCAATGACTATGACGTGATCGTGCTGGGCTCGGGCCCCGGCGGCTATGTTGCGGCGATCCGTTGCGCGCAGCTCGGGCTCAAGACCGCCATCGTGGAACGCGAGAACCTTGGCGGCATCTGTTTGAACTGGGGCTGCATCCCGACCAAGGCGATGCTGCGCTCGGCCGAGATCTTCCACTACATGCAGCACGCTGGCGATTATGGCCTCGTCGCGCAGGGGATCGAGGCGGACCTCGCCGCCATCGTCAAGCGCAGCCGCGGGGTCGCCAAGCAGCTCAATCAGGGCGTCACGCACCTGATGAAGAAGAACAAGATCGCGGTGCACATGGGCGAGGGGCGGCTGACCGGGCCGACCGCCCTCACCGTCACCTCCGACAAGGGCGAGGAGCTGCTCACCGCCAAGCACCTCATCGTCGCCACCGGAGCGCGCGCCCGCGACCTGCCCTTCGCGCCCGCCGACGGTAAGCGCGTGTGGACCTATCGCCACGCGATGACCCCCGCTGAGCTTCCGACGAAGCTGCTGGTGATCGGCTCGGGTGCGATCGGCATCGAGTTCGCAAGCTTCTACAACGATCTCGGCAGCGAGGTGACGGTGGTTGAGCTGCTCGACCGCATCGTGCCGGTCGAGGATGCCGACGTCTCTGCCTTCCTCGAGAAGTCTCTGAAGAAGCAGGGCATCACGGTTCTGACCGGCGCGGGCGTCGAGGCGCTCAAGGTGTCGGACAGCGGCATCCAGGCCACCATCAAGGACAAGTCGGGCACCAGCGCCACCAGCGACTTCTCCCACGTGATCGTCGCCATCGGCATCGTGCCCAACACCGAGAACATCGGCCTCGAGGGCCATGTGCAGATGGAGCGCGGCTTCATTGAGGTCGATCCCTACGGCCGCACCGGCGCACCCGGCCTCTGGGCAATCGGCGACTGCACGCCCGGGCCGTGGCTCGCGCACAAGGCAAGCCACGAGGGCGTAACCGCAGCAGAAGCCATTGCGGCCGAGCTCGGCAACAGCGAGGTCCACCCCCACCCGCTCGACCGCAGCGCGATCCCGGGCTGCACCTATTGCCACCCGCAGGTCGCCAGCGTCGGCATGACCGAGGCCAAGGCGCGCGAGGCGGGGCGCGACATCAAGGTCGGCACCTTCCCCTTCATCGGCAACGGCAAGGCCATCGCGCTGGGCGAGGCGGAGGGCTTCATCAAGACGATCTTCGACGCAAAGACCGGCGAGCTGCTCGGCGCGCACATGATCGGCGCCGAGGTGACCGAGCTGATCCAGGGCTACACCATCGGCAAGGTGCTCGAGACCACCGAGGCCGAACTCATGCAGACCGTCTTCCC
>JBJTSG010000331.1:0-15904 GCA_046076505.1 Erythrobacter sp.
CCCCCGACCCCTCCCGCAAGCGGGAGGGGAGGCATGTCGCCAGCCCTTTCGGCCCCAGCGACTTAACCGCCCCCTTCGCCAACCTCCTCCCCCACCTCGTCCGCCAGCTTCCCACCCTCAAGCACCTCGGTGCCAGCTACCTCTACCGCGGCGACGACATCGCTCGGATCGAACGGCTCGACCAGATCGCCCGCACCCATGGCCTGACGCTGCTCGCCACCAACGATGTCCACTACCACGCGCCCGAACGCCGCGCGCTGCAGGACGTGATGACCGCGATCCGGCACAAGACCACCGTGGCGAAGGCCGGGCACCTCCTTTACCCCAATGCCGAGCGGCACCTGAAGTCGCCGCGCGAGATGCAGCGCCTCTTCGCCCGCTGGCCCCACGCGATCCGCGCCGCACGCGAGGTCACCGACCGCTGCAGCTTCAGCCTCGACGAGCTGCGTTACGAATATCCGCAGGAGATCTATCCCGACGGGCAGACCCCGCAGGCCTATCTGGAGAGCGAGGTCTGGGCCGGGGCGGCAAGGCGCTATCCCCATGGCCTGCCCGAAACCGTCCGCCAGACGCTGGAGCGGGAACTCGCCCTGATCGCCAAGCTAGACCTTGCGCGCTACTTCCTCACCATCAAGGACATCGTCGATTTCGCGCGCAGCCAGGAGCCGCCGATCCTGTGCCAGGGGCGCGGCTCGGCGGCGAACTCGGCCGTGTGCTACGTCCTCGGCATCACCAGCGTCGACCCGGCCAAGCACCAGCTCCTCTTCGACCGCTTCATCTCCGAGGAGCGCAAGGAACCGCCCGACATCGACGTCGATTTCGAGCATGAGCGACGCGAGGAGGTGATCCAGTACATCTACAGGAAGTACGGCCGCGACCGCGCGGGGCTGTGCGCCACGGTGATCCACTACCGCCCGCGCATGGCGATCCGCGAGGTGGGGAAGGCCATGGGGCTCTCCGAGGATGTCACCTCTGCACTCGCCCGCACCGTATGGGGTGGGTGGGGGCGCGAGATTTCCGAAAAGCACGCCGCCGAAACCGGCATGGACGTGACCGATCCGAACTTGAGGCGCGTGCTCAAGCTCACCGAGCAAATGATTGGAATGCCGCGCCATCTCGGTCAGCATGTCGGGGGTTTCATCCTCACAGAGAGCCCGCTGATCGAGACTGTGCCGGTCGGCAACGGCGCCATGCCCGAACGCTCATTCATCGAGTGGGACAAGGACGACATCGACGCATTGGGCATCCTCAAGGTCGATGTGTTGGCGCTCGGCATGCTGACCTGCATCCGCAAGTGCCTCGATCTGCTGGGCGCGCACCACGGCCGCAATCTGACGCTGGCGAGCGTCCCGCGCGAGGATCCGGAGACCTACGCGATGCTCCGGCGCGGCGATTCGCTCGGAGTCTTCCAGGTCGAGAGCCGGGCGCAGATGAACATGCTGCCGCGCCTGCGCCCGCGGGAATTCTACGATCTCGTCATCCAGGTCGCGATCGTGCGGCCGGGGCCGATTCAGGGCGACATGTGCACCCCTATCTCAAGCGCCGCCGCGGGGCGGAAGCCGTGCAGATCCCCGCGCCTTCGCCCGAACATGGCCCGCCCGACGAACTCACCAGCATCCTTGGCCGCACGCTCGGCGTCCCGATCTTTCAGGAACAGGCGATGAAGATCGCCCTCGATGCGGCCAAGTTCTCGAGCCGCGAGGCCAACCGGCTGAGGAAGGCGATGGCCACCTTCCGCAGCCGCGGGATGGTAGACGAGCTTCAGGACATGATGGTCGAACGCATGGTCGCGCGCGGCTACGACCGCGACTTCGCGCAGCGCTGCTTCAACCAGATCAGGGGCTTCGGCGAATACGGCTTCCCTGAAAGCCACGCGGCGAGCTTCGCGCAGCTCGTCTATGTCTCGAGCTGGCTCAAGTGCCACTACCCGGCTGCTTTCGCCGCGGCGCTGCTCAATTCGCAGCCGATGGGCTTCTACGCGCCCGCGCAGATCGTGCGCGACGCGAAGGAGCACGGGGTGGCGGTGCTGCCGGTCGACGTGAACCATTCCGACTGGGACTGCACGCTGGAAGGCGCCGGTGAGCCCTATGCCCTGCGCCTCGGTCTCAGGCAGGTCGACGGTCTCCCCGAGCACGTCGCCGCGATGCTGGTGACGGAGCGCGAGGAGCGCGGGGCCTACCGCGACATCGCCTCCTTGCGCGAGCGCGCCCGCCTGTCGCCCTCGCACATCGAGCGGCTCGCCAGCGCCGATGCCTTCACCTCGCTGGGGCTCGCGCGCCGCCAGGCGCTGTGGGATGCGCGCAGCCTCGTCGCCGCCCCCGATCTGCCGCTGTTCCGCGCTGCCGGGGTGCGCGAGGAGGGGGCGGAGCGCGCCGCGCTGCGCCTTCCCGCGATGCCGCTCTCCGAGGAGGTGGTGGCCGACTATCAGACCACCCGCCTCAGTCTGAAGGCGCACCCGATGGCTTTCCTGCGCCCCGACCTCGGCGCACGCGGTTTCGTGCGCGCCTGCGACCTGCGCGCTCGGAAATTCCGCTCGATGGTGCAGGTCGCCGGGGTGGTGCTGATCCGCCAGCGCCCGGGGAGCGCCAAGGGGGTGTGCTTCATCACCCTTGAGGACGAGACCGGGGTGATCAATCTCGTCGTCTGGCCCGATCTCAAGGAAAAGCAGCGCCGGGTGGTGATGGGCGCGCGGCTGATGGAGGTGCGCGGCCGGGTCGAATATGACGACGAGGTGATCCATGTGATCGCGCACCACATGACCGATGCGACACAACGGCTGCACGCGCTCTCCGACGACCTCCTCGACGCGCCGCTCGCCCGGGCGGACGAGGTCAATCGCCCGATACCCGACCGTGGGCCGCCGCTACCGCGCGACATGATCGACGAGCTGGCGCCGCCGCCCAATGTCAAGGGCCACCCGCGCGATCACCGCATCCTTCCCAAATCGCGTGATTTCCACTGATGCCGGCGAACAAGCGCGTCGGGCCGAACCGCCACTTCGCCGCCGCGCGCGGGGCGATGGCGGCGCTCGTCCTGCTGGTCGCGGCGATCCTCGGATGGCAGTGGCTGCGCGCGCATCCGCAGCACAATCCCTGGGCGCCGCTCGACTTGCGCGATCCCCCGGGCCTCGCCACCCACGCCAAGTTCGCGCGGCTCAAGAGCGATGTCGCTGAATGCCGCGCCGTGCTCGCAAGGAGCGGCATCGCCTTCGAGGCACTGCCAGCGGCGGGCGAGGGCGCGTGCGCACGGCCCGACCGCACGCGGCTCGGGCGCTACCCGCTCGCACCCGACACGCCCGCGGTCACCTGCCCCCTGGCCGTCGCGCTGGCGCTGTGGCGGCGCGATGTCGTCGAGCCGGCCGCGCAGAGGATCTTCGGCAGCGAGGTGCGGCGCATCGAGCACCTCGGGGCCTATTCCTGCCGCCGGATCTACGGCCGGAGCGAAGGCGCCTGGAGCGAGCACGCGACCGGCAACGCAATCGACATCGCCGGCTTCGTGCTCCGGGACGGTACGCGCATCAGCGTGCTGAAGGACTGGAAAGGCTCTGACAAGAAAGCCGAATTCCTGCGCGCGGTGCGCGACGGGAGCTGCGCGAACTTCGCCACGGTGCTCTCGCCCGAATACAACGCCGCGCACGCCGATCACCTCCATCTCGACAAGGACGCGCGCTGGTCGGCGGTGTGCCGCTAGGGCTCAACTCGCCTCGAGCGCGTATCCGGCCGAGCGGACAGTGCGGATCGGGTCCTTGGCGCCGTCGACGGTGATCGCCTTCCTGAGGCGGCGGATGTGGACGTCGACCGTGCGCAGCTCGATGTCGGAGCCCGTGCCCCACACCCCGTCGAGGAGCTGCCCGCGGCTGAACACGCGGCCGGGGCTTTCCATGAAGAATTTCAGCAGCCGGTACTCGGTCGGCCCGAGTTGCAGCGCACGGCCGCGGCGCTGGACCCGGTGGGCGACGGGATCGAGCTTCAGGTCCCCGACCTCGATCGTCTCACCCGCCAAAGCCGGGCGAATGCGGCGCATCACGGCCGCCACGCGCGCGAGCAACTCACGGGGAGAAAAGGGTTTTGTGAGGTAATCGTCAGCCCCCGTCTCGAGCCCGCGGATGCGGTCGTCCTCGGCTTCGCGGGCGGTGAGCATGATGATGGGAACGTGCGCGGTTTCCTTGTCGCGGCGCAGACGGCGGCAGACCTCGATGCCGCTGGTGCCCTCGATCATCCAGTCGAGGATGATGAGGTCGGGCGTCTCCTCGGCAGCGAGCACCAGGGCCTCGTCGCCGTCGCCAGTGCAGCGGACGGAATATCCTTCGTTCTGAAAGCGATACTCGAGCAGTTCCGAAAGCGCCGGATCGTCCTCGACAAGCAGCAGTTTGGCAGCCGACATGTGGTGCTCCCCTTGGCCTGCGGGTGCAGGCAGCGACCGAAGCTATGTGTCACCTGCGCGACAATTTGATGAAACAGACCGCCATTGCAACCTGATGCCGCCGCGCGGCGAGGGTGTGAAGGGGGGTGGCGGGGGTGTCGAGGGGGGCTTGGGACCCGCTTGGCCGCCGCTCGCCATTTCCTCGCTCAACGATCCCCTTCGGGCGGGTAGACGCCGGTCGCCGCGAAGTGGACCATCTCGGCGACGTTGGTTGCATGGTCGCCGATCCGTTCGATGTTGCGGGCGACGAACAGCAGCTGCGCCGCGCTCGAGATGGTCGAGGGGTTCTCGACCATGTAGCTCACGAGGTTGCGGAAGATCGAGTTGTAGAACCCGTCGACCTTGGCGTCGGTCGCGATCACCTCGCGCGCCAGGTCCGGGTCGCGCGCGGCGTAGGCGGTGAGCACGTCGTGGACCATCTCGCCCGCGAGTTCGCCCATCGTCGGCAGCAGGGTGAGGGGCTCGAAGCGCGATCGGCCCTCGATCATGTTGGTGCGCTTGGCGATGTTCTTGGCATAGTCGCCGATGCGCTCGAGCACGCCGCCGATCTTCAGCGCCGCGATCACCTCGCGCAGGTCGTCAGCCATCGGCGCGCGCAGGGCGATGATCCGCACCGCGAGCTTGTCGACCTCCATCTCGAGCGCGTCCAGCCGCTTGTCGCGGGCCACCACCTGCTCGGCGAGCTTTTCGTCACCGCGCACCAGGGCGTCCAGCGATTCCGCGATCGCCACCTCGGCGAGGCCGCCCATTTCCGCAATAAGCCCGCGCAGGCGGGTGATGTCCTCGTCGAATGCCTTGACGGTGTGTTCAGCCATCAGCCGTAACGTCCTGTGATATAGTCCTTCGTCCGCTCCTCGATGGGATTGGTGAAGATTTCCGAGGTGGGACCATACTCGACCATCTTGCCGAGGTGGAAGAATGCGGTACGCTGGCTGACGCGTGCGGCCTGCTGCATCGAGTGGGTGACGATCACGATCGCGTAGCGCCCGGAGAGGTCGTCGATCAGTTCTTCGATCTTGGCAGTCGCGATGGGATCGAGCGCGCTCGCCGGCTCGTCCATCAGGATCACCTCGGGATCGACCGCGATGGCGCGGGCGATGCACAGGCGTTGCTGCTGGCCGCCCGACAGCGCCGTGCCCGAATCATCGAGCCGGTCCTTGACCTCGTCCCACAGCCCCGCGCGGTTCAGCGAGCGTTCGACGATCACATCGAGATCGGCCTTCTTCTCGGCGAGCCCGTGGATCTTGGGCCCATAGGCGATGTTCGCGTAGATCGACTTGGGGAAGGGGTTGGGCTTCTGAAACACCATGCCCACCCGCGCGCGCAGTTGGACCACGTCCATACGGGGCCCGTGGATGTCCTCGCCGTCGAGCTCGATCAGCCCCGTGACCTTGGCCGCGCCGATCGTGTCGTTCATGCGGTTGAAGCACCTGAGGAAGGTCGACTTGCCGCAGCCCGAGGGGCCGATGAAGGCGGTGACGTAGTCGGGCGAGATGTCGATCGACACGTTGTCGATCGCCTTCTTCTCCCCGTAATACACGCAGACGTCGCGCGCGCGGATCTTGGCCCCTTCGTCGGCCATGTCGGGATGGATCACAGTCACCAGCGTTTCTCGAACTTGTTGCGGAGGTAGATGGCAAGGCCGTTCATCGCGAGCAAGACCACGAGCAGCACGATGATCGCCGCCGAGGTGCGCTCGACGAAGCCGCGGTCGACCTCGTCGGACCACAGGAAGATCTGCATCGGCAGCACCGTGGCGGGCGAGGTGAAGCCTTCGGGCGGGGTGGCGACGAAGGCGCGCATTCCGATGAGGAGCAGCGGCGCGGTTTCGCCAAGCGCGCGCGCCATGCCGATGATCGTGCCGGTCAGCATCCCGGGCAGCGCGAGGGGCAGGACGTGGTGGAACACCACCTGCACCGGCGAGGCGCCGATCGCCAGCGCCCCGTCGCGGATCGACGGCGGGACCGCCTTGATCGCGTTGCGTCCGGAAATGACGATCACCGGCATGGTCATCAGCGCGAGGGTCATGCCGCCGATCAGCGGCGCCGAGCGCAGGTTGGGAAACACGGCGAGGAACACCGCCAGGCCGAGCAGGCCGAAGATGATCGAAGGCACCGCGGCAAGGTTGTTGATCGAGACCTCGATGATCTCGGTCCAGCGGTTCTTGGGCGCATATTCCTCGAGATAGAGCGCCGAGAGCACGCCGACCGGGAAGGCCAGCACCAGCGTCACCAGCATGGTCAGGACCGAGCCCTTGAGCGCCCCCCAGATGCCCACCGCCTGCGGGCTCGTCGCGTCCGAGCGGGAGAGAAAGCCCCAGTCCCAGTTGCGCGCAAGCTTGCCTTGCGTAGCCAGCCGCTTCGCCAGCGCCTGCGTCTCGGGCGCGCCTTCGCCCTGGAGCGCCCCGGCAAGCGCGGAGGTGGTGGCGAGGTGGAAGACGCGCGATTGCTTGAGAAGATCGGGATCGGCAACCAGCGCGGCGGCGACGTCGCGCCAGGCTTCCGGGGACAGCTCGGCGGCGGCATCCTTGCCGAGCTGCTCCGCGGCGAACATCGTGACGATGTCGGGCAGGCCCTGCATCTCGAGCGTCTGCACCGCGGAAGGCGCGGAGAGGCTGACCGGATCGGCGTCGAGCCCGGCCTTGGCGAAATCGACCGTGACGGCAAGCTCGGCGCGCTGGAAGCCGCCGATGCCGTTCAGCAGCATCGTGCCGAGCAGGAACACCAGGACGGCCACCGAGAAGCCGACCGCCGAAAGGCCGAGCAGGCGGAAGTTGCGCTCCTGCCTGTAACGCTTCGCCAGCCGCGCCTCGAAGGCGGCGGTGCGGGTGGGGCCGAGCGCCTCGGGGGCGGCGGAAGGAGCGGATTCGGGCGCGGTGTCTATCGGAACGCTGCTCATTCGTAGGCCTCCCGGAAGCGCTTGACCACGCGCAGGGCGATGAAGTTGAGGGCAAGCGTCACCATGAAGAGGACGAAGCCCAGCGCGAAGGCACTGAGGGTGGCGGGGTGGTCGGTGCTCTGCTCGCCGGTGAGCAATTTCACGATTTGGACGGTGACGGTCGACATCGGCTCGAGCGGGTTGGCGGTGAGGTTGGCGGCAGGCGAGGCGGCCATGACGACGATCATCGTCTCGCCGATCGCGCGACTGACCGCGAGCATGATCCCGGCAACGATGCCGGGTAGGGCTGCGGGGAACAGGACGCGGCGGATCGTCTCCGACTTGGTCGCACCCATCGCGAGGCTCCCGTCGCGCATCGCGCCCGGGACCGCGGCCATCGAATCGTCGGCCATCGAGGAGACGAAGGGGATGATCATCACCCCCATGACGATCCCCGCGGCAAGCGCGCTCTCGGTCGAGGCGTTGGCGATGCCGATCGCCACCGCCGCATCGCGGATCGCCGGGGCAAGGGTGAGCGCGGCGAAGTAGCCGTAGACGACGGTTGGCACGCCCGCGAGCAGCTCGAGCAGCGGCTTGATCCAGGTGCGCACCCGAGGGTCGGCATATTGGGTGAGGTAGACTGCGCTCATCAGGCCGAGCGGAATCGCGACAATCATGGCGATGATCGCGCCGATGAACATCGTCCCCCAGAACAGCGGCACAGCGCCGTAGCGGGTGGGGTCGACTGCATCGGCCGCGGCCATGGTGTCGGGCGCCCACTTGGTGCCGAGCAGGAAGTCGACCGGCGAAATGATGCCGAAGAAGCGCGCCGTCTCGAAAACAAGGCTCGCAAAGATGCCGAGCGTCGTCAGGATCGCGACCAGCGAGGCGACGAGGAGGATCATCATCACCGTCCGCTCGACGCGGGTGCGGGCGCCGAACTGCGGGCGCAAGCGCAGGAAGGCGAGCGCCCCGCCGGCAAGACCGATCAGCACTGTGACGATGATGCCGATCGTGTTGTAGCGGCCATAGGCCTCGCGGAACGGGGCGATCAGCGGCTCGGCCTCGTCGTTGAAGACGCCGGGCGCCTGGCCCAAGGCGACCGCGCGCGCCTCGCCGAGGAAGGCATCACGTTCGAAGCCGAAGGCCGGCAGGCCCTCGGCGGCGGGCGAGGCGAGCACCGATTGCTGGACAAGGCTGGGGGCAATCGCGCCCCAGGCGGTGACGAACAGCAGCACCGGGATCACCACCCACAGCGCGACATACCAGGCGTGGTAGACGGGCCGCGAGGCGGGGCGCTGGTGCGCGTCGCCGCCCGTCTGGAAGCTCCACGCCTTGGCGCGGCCGGCCAGCCAGCCGACGAGGCCGAGGCCCATGGCAATCAGGATCAGCGTGATCGGCGACATCGGAGAAGCTCGTGGTTGCTTGGCAGACTGGCGTTAGCGTTTAGCTTGCGGAAGGTCCGACCGGCTGTGCCCGCGCCCCCCGGTGGTTCACCCCATGCACGGGGCATGTGGAAGAAATAAGACAGCCCTGTGACATTTAGCCGGTTTCCGCGCGGAGGGAAGCGCCCGCCTCGTTCCGGCCCGGCGCGCCATCGGCCTGCCGCCCCGGCGCCCGGGGCAGGCGCACCACCACCCGGGTGCCCTTGCCGAGTTCGCTGGTGATGTCGAGCCGCCCGCGGTGGCGTTCCACGATGTGCTTGACGATCGCGAGCCCCAGCCCCGTCCCGCCCGAGGCGCGGCTGCGGCCCGGATCGGTGCGGTAGAAGCGGCGGGTGAGGTGCGGGATCTGCTCGGGCGCGATGCCTTCGCCCACGTCCTCGACCGCGACCCGCGCGAGATCGCCCTGCGCGATATCGAGCACCACCGTCACCGGCGTGCCCTCGGCGCCATATTTCAGCGCGTTGTCGACGAGGTTGCGCACGACCTGTTCGAGCTGCTGGACGTCGCCGAGCACCACCGGGTGCGCCTGAAGGTCAAGCACCAGCCGCTCGAGCCGGTCCGACCCGGCAGCATCGCGCGCGGCGCGCTCGACCAGCGGCGCGAAATCGATCGGCGTCGTCGGCAGGTCGTGCTTCTCCGCCTCCACCCGGCTGAGGCTCATCAGGTCGCCGACCAGCGCCTGGAGCCGCTTGCCCTCGCGCTCGATGATCCGCAAGAACTTCTGCGCCATCGGCGTGTCGATCGCGCCGCCGCCTTCCTGCAAGGTCTCGACATAGCCGAGGATCGCCGCGAGCGGGGTGCGCAGCTCGTGGCTCGCATTGGCGACGAAATCGGTGTGCGCGCGGCTGATGTCGGCCTCGGCGGTCTGGTTGATGAATTCGAGCACCGCCAGCCGCTCACCCAGCGCCTGGCGGTTGATCTGCCAGATGTCGCCGCGCCGCACGAGGCCGCGCACGATTGCCTCGCCCTGCCGGTCCTCGTTGACCAGCGAAATCGCCTCGGGCTGGCGCAGCGCGACCCGCGCGTCCTGCCCGATCACGTGGGGGCCCAGCATCGTCCGGGCCGCGCGGTTGGCGAGCGCGATGGTGTTGCGGTCGGTGACAAGCAGGGGAATCGAGGAGTTCTCGATCAGTTCGCGGATCGAATCGAGGCTCAGGGGCTGCTTGACCTTGGCCTTGGGCGGCTCGGGCGGGCGCCCGGCGGCGACCAGCAGTGAGCCGACCCACACGGTAAGCACCGCGAGCGCGATGACGAAGTCCGTCCCGAGCAGCAGCAGCGCAAGGAAGGTCACCACCGCGAGGAGGATGCCCGCCAGGGGAATGTTCTGGCCGCTGCCCATGACGCGCGCCCTTACAGGCAAGCGCGCAAGCTGGAAAGCCGCGCCTGTCTTTTGTCATATTCAGTGACAGCCCGATCGATCGGACAAGGCGCGGACAGCAAAAAGGGCGGCAAGGCCAAAGCCTGCCGCCCTCGTTGCAACCCACCTCAAAGGTGGTGACCCGTACGGGAATCGAACCCGTGTTTCAGCCGTGAAAGGGCCGCGTCCTAACCGCTAGACGAACGGGCCGTCGCGGTTGCTAGAGCGCGCCTCTAGGGGGGTGTTCAGGAGCGGTCAAGCCTCGTTTGCCGGGGCAAGCGGGAAAATTTTTCCGCGCCCCCGTCAATCGGCGAAGGCTGCGTCCTCGAGCTGCAGTTCTGCCGCCGGGCGACTGCCCCAGTCGTCGATCCGCGCGCGCCCGGCGAGGTGGAAGCGGCGGCCGTGGTGGCGGTGGAGAAGGGTCTGCCCGAGCTCGCTCTCGGCCGCGCGGAAGGCGATCGCCTTGAAGTTCCGCCCGTCGTTGCCGCTGGCCACGATCCTCACGTGGTCCTTGCCGACGATGTCCGCCTTGACGATCCGCACCGGCCCGACCGCGACGCGCGGCGCGGGCCAGCCGACGCCATAGGGGCCGGCGGCCTCCAGCGTCTCGACGAGGCCGGGGGTGAGTCCGCCCGGCGCGAGCGCCAGATCGAGCAGCATCGCCGCGCCCGCCCTCGCGCGCTCGACATCGCGGGCGAGCCGCTCGTCGAGGAAGCCGGCGAAATCGGCGAGGCGGGCAGGATCGATGGTGAGTCCCGCCGCCATCGCGTGCCCGCCGCCCGCGACCAGCAGCCCCGCCTCGCGCGCGGCGATGATCGCGGCGCCGAGGTCAACCCCGCTGATCGAGCGGCCCGAGCCCTTGCCCTGCGTCTCGTCGAGCGCGATCACCACGGCGGGCTTGCCGGTCTTCTCCTTGATGCGGCCCGCGACGATGCCGATCACGCCGGGGTGCCAGCCGTGCCCGGCGAGCACCTGCACCGCCATGTTGTGCTGCCCGGCGAGCTGCGCTTCGGCGGCCTCCTGCACGGCCGCCTCGATTTGGCGGCGCTCCTCGTTCAATTGCGAGAGCTGGGTCGCGATGGCGCGGGCTTCCTCGGGGTCGCTGGTGGTGAGCAGGCGCACGCCCAGCGTCGATTCGCCGATCCGTCCGCCCGCGTTGATGCGGGGACCGAGCGCGAAGCCCAAGTCGCTGCACTGCGGCGCGCGGGTGAGCCGGCTCGCATCCATCAGCGCCGCCATGCCGATCCGTCCGCGCCGGGCGAGCACCTTCAACCCTTGCGCGACGAAGGCGCGGTTGAGCCCGTGGAGCGCGGCGACGTCGGCAACCGTGCCCAAGGCCACGAGATCGAGCAGGCCCATGAGGTCGGGCTCGCGGCGGCCTTTCGCGAACCACCCAGCGGCGCGCAAGGTCCGCACCAGCGCCACGCCGAGGAGGAAGGCGACGCCCACAGCCGCAAGGTGGCCGTGCGCCGCGCCGAGGTCGCTCTCGTCGAGACGGTTGGGGTTGACGAGGGCATGGGCGGGGGGAAGGTCGGCGGCGCACTTGTGGTGGTCGACGACGATCACGTCGACGCCCGCCTCTCGCGCCATGCCGAGCGCCTCGTGCGCCATTGCCCCGCAATCGACGGTGACGATCAGCTGCGAGCCGTCCTCCGCAAGCCGCACAAGCGCCTCGCCGGAGGGGCCGTAGCCCTCGAGCAGGCGGTCGGGGATGTAGTAGCCCGCCTCGAGACCGAGCTGGCGCAGCAGCTCGACGAGCAGCGCCGCACTGGTCGCGCCGTCCACGTCGTAGTCGCCGTAGATCGTGACCCGTTCGCCGGTCGTCACCGCGTGCGCGAGCCGCTCGGCGGCGGCGTCCATGTCGCGGAAGGTCGAAGGGTCGGGCAGGAATTCGCGCAGCGTGGGTGCCGCGTGGCGGGCGAGGTCGTGCTCGGCGACGCCGCGGGTCAGCAGGAGCTGGTCGAGGATCGAGCGGTCGAGCCCCCCCGGACCGGCATCCTCGCCCAATTCCATGTTCCCGCCCCGCCAGCGCCACGCCTTGCCCGACAGCGACTGCGCGACGCCGAGCACGGGAGCGAAGGGGTGAGGGGCGAGGGGGCGGGCGGCCATGCGGGCGTGCTTAGCGCAAGGCTCTGAAAAAGGGCAGATGCGCGCGGTTGACAATCGACAGTCCTGCGCGGCAGCCTCCTGGTTCCATGTCCGGCCCGCGCCTCCTCATCCTCTGGCACAGCCGCACCGGCGCGAGCGAGGCCCTTGCGCGCGCCGCTTCGGAAGGGGCTGGGGAGGCGGCGTGGCTGGTCGCGGCGGGCGCGGCCGGGCCCGCCATGCTGCTCGCGGCGCAGGGCTATCTGTTCTGCTGCCCGGAGAACCTCGGGAGCATGAGCGGGCTGATGAAGGAGGCATTCGACACCGCCTACTACCCGCTGCTCGGCCGGATCGAGGGGCGGCCCTATGCGACGATCATCGCGGCTGGATCGGACGGGGAGGGGGCTCAGCGCCAGATCGACCGGATCGCCACCGGGTGGCGCCTCAAGCGCGTCGCCGATCCGATGATCGTGAACCTCGCCGCGCAGACCCCGGAGGCGATCGCCGCGCCCAAGTGCGTTCCCGAAGCCGAGCTCGCCGCAGCCCGCGATCTCGGCGCCGCGCTCGCCGAGGGCCTGCGGCTCGGAGTGTTCTGAAAGTGCTCCGTTTTGGAACAGTCCTGCTCTTTGGGGACTCGACGGTGCGGGCCAAACAGGCCAAAAGTCCCGTTTCGGGTTTTTGACATAATCGCCACGTTTCGAGGGGGGCCTCGACGATTTCACAGTCGCAGCGCGCTCAGGATGCTCAGCTGCACTTGCTGTTTGCCCCCGGTAAACGGCCCGATCGGCACGCCCTCCAGACCTTCGTTGCCCGTCGGCCGACGATCCTCATCACGCATGACCCCGTCCCCGAGAGCGCGCCCCACGCCGAGGCGTTGTGGCCAGGGCAGCAGCACTGGCTCGAGCTTCTGTGCGACGGGCTGACCTTCGACCTCGCCGGCTTCGCGCCGGGGCCGGAGAGCCCGTTCCCGGCGCTCGAGCACCGCTTCGACCTGCCCGATATGCCCGCCCCTGGCGCCGTCGAGGTGCTCACCCTGCGCCCGGGCCCGCATCTCGTCCCCGGCGGCGCGGCGATGCCGGTGATGCGCGCGCTGGTGGCGCTCTCCTGCGAGCTGGTGCGCCATTTCGAGGACCTCGTTGCGGTGGGCTGGGGGCCAACCCGAAGCGCGATCGGCCGACGCTTCTTCGAGAGCGTCGCGGCCGCCTGGCTTGAGGGCGGGCCGTTCCCGGCGCTTGGCCTGAGCGCCTTCACGCAGATGCCCGACGGGGCAATCGAGAGCATCGGGCTCGATTTCTGGATCGGGCAGGAACTGCGCCTCGAACCACCGCTCAGCACCGACCGCGTCGCGGCGACACGGCTCGGCATCCGGCTCGTCAACCACCTCGTGATCCGCGGCGGCCTCGAGGAGGACGAGCGCATTGTTGCGCCCGACGGCACGCCGCTGGTGCTGCGGCTGACGCAAGCCCGCACGATGGTCAGCGTGAGGCGCGAGTAGCCATGCCACCGGGGGGTCACAACGCCAGCCGCCGGACCGCGATCGCCTTCACCGCGGTCAACGCACGCGGCACGGCAGGCTACGACCCGGCGCTCCAGCGTCACCACCTGCTGCCCCGCCAGCTGCTCTCGGAACGCTGTTTCGGGCGGATGTTCGCCGCCCTGGGGCGCGGGCGCGTCGGCTTCGACGACTTCCGCTGCAATGGGCTGCTGCTGCCCGCGCGCGAGGATGCCTCCTTGCGCACCGGGATGCCGCTCCACCGCGGGCCGCACCGCCGCTACAACGAGGTGGTGATCGCCCGCGTCGGCCGGATCGAGGCGCGCTGGGCCATCGTGCGGGTGCGCGACGAGGAGGCGGCACTTGCCGAGGCGCTGCTGCGGCTCCAGCTGCTCCAGGGCGCGCTCAGACGCCAGCTGATGGCCGAGCGCCGCCGGATCAAGCTCAACCGCAAGGACCCGGTCGGCACCGGCTTCGACTTCACCGAGCTCGACGCGATGGCCGAGATGCTGTGGGGGGCGGAGTGAGCGTGCTGTGCACGCGATCAAGCCCGCGCGGCGTCTGAGCGTCGCTTCCCGTTCGCGTCAGCCTGAACGGGAACGCAAGACCGCCTACTCCGCGGCCTCCGCCAGCGCGCCCCACGAGCTGAAGCCCGAATTGGCGAGGAGCTGCGCGCGCGCGGCATGATATTCGCGCTCGAGCCGGGCGACGAGGTCCTCGACCGTACCGACTTCCTTGATCGTGCCGATCCCCTGGCCCGAGCCCCAGATGTCCTTCCACGCTTTGGCCTTGGTGTTGCCGCCGCTGCCGAAGTTCATCTTCGACGGATCGCTCTCGGGAAGGTCGTCGGGGTTGAGCCCGGCCGCCTCGATCGACGAGCGCAGGTAGTTGCCGTGCACCCCGGTGAAGAGGTTGGTGTAGACGATCCCTTCCGCCGATCCCTCGACGATGCCGTTCTTGTAGCCGTCGGTCGCGTTCGCTTCCTTGGTGGCGATGAAGGCGCTGCCCGCGTAGGCGAAGTCGGCGCGCAGGGCTTGTGCTGCAAGGATGGTCGCCCCGTGCGCGACCGCGCCCGAGAGCGCGACGAGGCCGTCGAACCACTCGCGGATTTCCTGCATCAGGGCGAAGGGCGAGAGCGCGCCCGCATGCCCGCCCGCGCCAGCGGCGACGGGGATCAGGCCGGTCGCGCCCTTCTCGATCGCCTTCATCGCGAAGCGGTTGTTGATCACGTCGTGCATCGTGATGCCGCCCCAGTTCCTCACCGCCTGATAGACTTCCTCGCGCGCGCCGAGCGAGGTGATGACCATCGGCACCTGCCACTTCTCGCAGGTCGCCATGTCGGCCTCGATGCGATCGTTGGTCTTGTGGACGATCTGGTTCACCGCATAGGGCGCCGCCGGCCGGTCCGGGTTCGCGCGGTTGTGCGCCGCCAGTTCCTCGGTGATCTGGTGGAGCCATTCGTCGAGCTGCGACTGGGGCCGTGCGTTCAGCGCCGGAAAGCTGCCGATGATCCCTGCCTTGCACTGCGCGATCACCAGCTCGGGGCCGGAGACGATGAACAGCGGCGATCCGATCAGCGGCAGGCGCAGGCGATCGAACGGGGCGGGAAGCGGCATCGGTTTCTCCTCAAAACGTGTCGGCTTGAACGGGCTTCTCTAACGCAGGTTCCTGAGGCGCCAAGTGCGTTTTTGGGAGTGCCGTTACGTCAGCCCAGCAACGCCTCGAGCCCGTAGAACCGCGCCGCCGTGCCGGCGAAGAGCGCCGCCTTCTCCTCGGCGCTCGCGCCGGAGGCGAGACGCTTGAAGGTGTTCCACAGCACCGCATAGTCGGCGCCCCAGTAGTCGACGGGGTAGTTGCTTTCGAACATCGCGCGGCTCGGCTCGAAGGCCTCGATGCAGGTCGCCACGTAAGGGCGCCACAGGTCGGCGAGGGCTTCGGACGAATAGCCGGCAGCGGGGCCCTCTTCGGGCAATGCGCAGAAGGCCATCGCAAGGCCGCCCAGCTTCACCACCACGTTCTCGCACTTCGCCAGTTCGCGGATGTTGGCCGCCCAGGTGTCGAAGCGTTCGGGAAGCGTGCCCTTGTAGCTGCCGATCCCGACGGGCGTGCCGCAATGGTCGAGGCAGATCGGCTGATCCGGGAACGCGCGCGCGAGATCGATCACGTCGGGCAGCTGCGGCTCGAGCACCCAGGCATCAAAGGTGAGGCCGCGCTTGCCGAGCTCGG
>JBJTSG010000332.1:0-6259 GCA_046076505.1 Erythrobacter sp.
GTGTCGATCCGGTAGGTCGGGTTCGACTGGCCGCCCTTGAACTTGGTGTAACTGATCGGGCCGGCGAAGCCTTCGACATTGGCTTCGAACCATGCGGTCAGCGCCGCGAGGTCGAGCGCGTCCTTCTCGGTCACTTCGACCGTGCCGACCATCTCCTTGTCGAAATCAATATCCATCAGTCGAACACCACCACCGTGCGCGCGGAAGTGCCCTTGCGCATTGTGTCAAAGCCATCGTTAACCTTTTCGAGCGGAATGCGCTCGGCGATGATCGTGTCGAGATCGAGCAGCCCGCGCAGGTAGAAATCGACCAGACGCGGCAGATCGACCGGGAAGTGGTTCATCCCCATGATCGCGCCCATCAGCTTCTTGCCCGACAGGAGGTCCATCGCGCCGAGCCCGACCTTGCAGGTGAGGGGCATCATGCCGAGGATCACCGCCGTGCCGCCCCGCTTCAGCGAGGCAACCGCGAGGTCTGCCGAGGCCTGACGCCCCACCGCCTCAATCCCCCAGTCGACCCCGCCGCCACTGATCGCGATGATCTGCTTGGCGGCGTCCTCGGCCAGCGCATCGACGGTGTGGGTCGCGCCCAGCACTTCGGCCAGAGCGCGCTTTTCGGGGAGCGGATCGGCGGCAATGATCTTGCCTGCGCCCGCGATCTTCGCGGCGTTGATCGCGGCAAGGCCCACCCCGCCGCAGCCGACCACCAACACGGTTTCGCCTGGCGTCACCTTGCAGGCGTTGAAGATCGTGCCCGCGCCTGTAGTCACCGCGCAGCCGAGCAGCGCGGCGCGGTCGAAGGGCATGGCCTTGTCGATCGCGACGCAGGCGTGCTCGTGGATCAGCATCTGCTCGGACAGGGCCGAGAGGTTGAGCATCTGGTTGACCGGCGCACCGTCACTGAAGCTGATGCGTGCCCCGTCGCCCTTCTGGCGGCGCGTGTCGCCGCCGAGGCACAGCGCCATGCGCCCCGTCACGCAGAACTCGCAATGCCCGCAGAAGGCCGAGAGGCAGGAGACGACGTGGTCGCCGGGCTTCACGGTCTTCACCTCGGAGCCCACCGCGCGTACCACGCCCGCTGCCTCGTGCCCCGGAATGCAGGGGAGCGCGTGGGGGTAGTGCCCGTCGATGAAGTGCAGGTCCGAATGGCACAGCCCGCAGGCTTTGGTGTCGATCAGGACTTCATGCGGGCCGGGCTCGGCATAGGCGACCTCCTTGATGGTGAGGCCCTGTCCGGGTGCTTCAAGAATGGCGGCTTTTGCCATGATAATTCCTCACCCCTCTCGCCTGCGGGAGGGGAGCGAGACTTGGGCTTGCCTCGCAAGTCCTAGTCGCAGCGGGGTGGGCCCTTGCGGGCCCATGCCCACCCCCGCCCCCTCCCGTGAACGGGAGGAGAGATAGATGTCAGCGCGCCACGCCCATGTCGCCCGAGCTGAAGCTCTGCGCGTCGTTGGCGGCACGGCCGTGATCGCCGCGCAGGGCGTTCGCGGTCGGGCCGGGTCGGGGCGCATGCTTGGCGAACTCCATGTGCGCGATGGAGCGGGCGTGGACCTCGTCAGGCCCGTCGGCCAGGCGGAGGGTGCGCTGGTTGGCGTAGCTCTTGGCAAGACCATAGTCCTCGGAAACGCCGCCGCCGCCGTGGGCCTGGATCGCGTCGTCGATGATCCGCAGCGCCATGTTGGGGGCCTGCACCTTGATCATCGCGATTTCCTGCTTGGCGGCCTTGTTGCCGACCTTGTCCATCATGTCGGCGGCCTTGAGGCACAGGAGTCGGGTCATTTCGATTTCGATGCGCGCGCGCGCGACGCGCTCCTCCCAGACCGAGTGCTTGTAGACCGGCTTGCCGAAGGCCTCGCGCTCCTGGAGGCGGCGGCACATCTTCTCCAGCGCCTCCTCCGCCGCGCCGATGGTGCGCATGCAGTGGTGGATTCGGCCGGGTCCGAGGCGCCCCTGCGCGATCTCGAACCCGCGCCCTTCGCCGAGCAGCATGTTGGTGACGGGGACGCGCACGTCCTTCATCTCGACTTCCATGTGGCCGTGGGGCGCATCGTCGTAGCCGAACACGGGCAGGTGCCGGATGATGTTCACGCCGGGGGTGTCGATCGGCATCAGCACCATCGACTGCTGGGCGTGGCGCTGGGCCGAGAAATCGGTCTTGCCCATCACGATCGCGACCTTGCAGCGCGGATCGCCGAGGCCGCTCGACCACCACTTGCGCCCGTTGATCACATAATGATCGCCGTCACGCTCGATGCGGGTCTCGATATTGGTGGCGTCCGAGGAGGCGGTATAGGGCTCGGTCATCAGGAAGGCGGAACGGATCTCGCCGTTCATCAGCGGGCGCAGCCACTCCTCCTTCTGCTCGCGCGTGCCGTAGCGGTGGAAGACTTCCATGTTGCCGGTATCGGGTGCGGAGCAGTTGAACACCTCGCTCGCCCAGCCGATGCGGCCCATTTCCTCGGCGCACAACGCGTATTCGAGGTTGGTGAGGCCCGGACCGTCGAATTCGAAAGTCTCGTCGACATGGTGGTGGCTGTCATTGCGCGGCGGCATGAAGAGGTTCCAGATGCCCGCTTCCTTGGCGAGCTTCTTCTTGTCCTCGATGATCTGGATCACCTTCCAGCGATCGCCCTCGAGGTCCTGCTGCTTGTAGGTGTCCATGTTCGGGCGCACGTGCGCGTCGATGAAGTCCCGCACGCGGTCGCGCCAGTAGACCTGACGTTCGGTGGGTTCGAAATCCATGGGCTTTCCTCTCTCGTCCTCAATTGCAATCGAATCTGCGGGTCTTCGTGGCAGAGCGGCGCGGGCGCGCCAAGCTCTCATTTGTGGGCTGTCAGGCGCCGATCGAATGCCCCTCCGGATCGGCGCGGGCGGCCTCGTCGAGCGGTGTCATGTCGGCCTGCCGGCGGCGATGGGCGAGGCGCTCGAGCCGCGCGTCATGCTCGGCGCGGCTGATCGGGAAGCGGGCCAGCCAGAAGGCCGAGGCGAGCCCCAGCAGCGCGCCCGCCGCCCCGAATGCCAGCACGAAGGCGCTGATGATCTCCGGCGCGACGCTGCCCGGCGCGGCATTGGCCGGAAGCCCCGAGAAGGCGATGATCTGCCCGGTGAGGAAGATGCCCCCGCCGGTCGCGCATTTCTGGATCAGCCAGTTGCCCGAATAGAACGAGGCCTCGGCGCGGCGCCCGGTCTTCTCCTCGAAGGCCTCGACCACTTCGGCGATCATCGAGGTCGCGGAGACGACCGCGGTGGTGCCGAGCGCGTTGGCGCACAGCAGCAGGGCGGAGAAGAGGTAGGTCGAGGCGTTGCTGCCGACCGCCGGCCACAGCCCGCCGAGCAGCAAGGCGTAGGGTGAAAGACCGATGACCATCCCCGCCACCGCCGTCAATGCCGCGGCGCGCGCCTTGCCGAAGCGGCGGTGGAGCGGGGCGATGATCACGAACATCAGCACCACCGAGGCGAACAGCACGACCGGGAAGGCCATCAGCTGGTTGCCCGAGAGCCGCCATACGAAAAGGTTGAGGTAGTTGGTGATCGAGAACACCATGCCCTGGCTGACATAGGCGGCCAACGCCCCCGCGGCGAAGATCAGGAAGGCGCGCTCGGAGAAGGCCTCGACGATCTCGGCGAAGGCGAGGCGCAGCGAGAAGGGCGGCGGCTTGCGGGCAGGCAAGTGCGCGAGCCGGCTGTGCTGCCCGGCCGCCGAGCCGATCACCGATGCGGCCATCAGCAGCGCGCCGAACAGGCCGAAGGTGGCATAGCCCTCAGGCTCAAGCAGGCCCTCCTTGCCGGGCATGAACACGGTATAGGCGAGCACCATCATCAACAGCCCACCGATCCAGGCGGCGAGCGCGCGGTAGCGGAACAGCGTGGTGCGCTCGTCGTAGTCGGCGGTGAGTTCCGGCACGAGGCTGATCGAGGGCACCTCGCAGGCCGACAGCAGGAGCCGCACGAGGATGGCGATGCCGACCAGGCCGAGGAAGCTCGGCGGCCCGCCCGAAGGTGCGCTCCACAGCACCGCCCAGGCGATGGCGAGCGGGATCGGCGCGACGTAGAGCCACGGCAGGCGCCGCCCCCACCGGGTGTAGGTGCGGTCCGACAGGTTCCCGATGAAGGGATCGACCGCCGCATCGACAAGCAGCGCAATCAGCAGCGCGAGGCTCACCTGCCCCGCGTCCATGCCCAGCACCTGATTGTAGTAGATCAGCAGGAAGAACGAGAAGCCGTTGTCCTTCACCCCGAAGGCGATCGACCCGGCACCATGGATCATCTTGAGGCGCAGCGACAGGTGGCCCTGCGCGCTGCTCATGCGCTGCCCTTCCGTGCGTCTGCCCCGAGGCTTGTGCCGGTCACGGTTTCTCTCCCACTATGGGCCCAAACCCTAGGCGCAATGCGGCGCGCGTCAATCACCCACGCGCTGACGCTACGGCATCCAAGGGCGCTTCAAGAGCGCTTGCGGTCGGTCCCGGAATGCCACTAACGTAAGCGTCAAGTGAGAGACACGAGAGAGGAGAATCGGCATGGCCGATCTGGAGACGTTCCGCACTGAAACCCGCGCTTGGCTGGAGGCGAACTGCCCGCCCGAAATGCGCGAGCCGGTGCGCGGCGAGGACGACATCTACTGGGGCGGCCGCCGTGCGACCTTCAAGAACGATGCGCAGAAGGCATGGCTCGAAGCGTGCGTCGCCAAGGGCTACACCGTGCCGATGTGGCCCAAGGAATATGGCGGCGCGGGGCTCTCGCCCGCCGAGGCCAAGGTGCTGCGCGAGGAAATGGGCCGCATCAACGCGCGCCCGCCGCTGTCGTCCTTCGGCATCTGGATGCTCGGCCCGGCGCTGCTGCACTTCGGCACCGAGGGCCAGAAGCAGCGCTTCCTCAATGAAATCGCGCGCGGCGAAATCCGCTGGTGCCAGGGCTATTCGGAACCCGGTTCGGGCAGCGACCTCGTGAGCCTTCAGACCTTCGGCGAGGACAAGGGCGATCACTGGGTCGTCAATGGCCAGAAAATCTGGACCTCCTACGCCGATCACGCCGACTGGATCTTCTGCCTCGTCCGCACCGACAAGGAGAACAAGTATGGCGGCATCACCTTCATGCTGTTCGACATGGCGAGCGAAGGCGTCACCACCAAGCCGATCAAGCTGATCTCCGGCTCCTCGCCCTTCTGCGAGACCTTCTTCGACAACGTCGCCGTGCCCAAGTCCTATGGCGATGACGTCCCCGCTTACGTCGGCACCATTAACCGCGGCTGGGACGTCGCCAAGTATCTCCTCGGCCACGAGCGCGAGATGATTTCGGGCGCGGACGGCGGCGAGCGGCAGGCGGCGATCGGGGCGGCGATGAAGCGCCATGCGGCCAAGCTCGGCGACGAGCTCGATCCGGTGCTGCGCGCGGAACTGGCGCAGTTCGATGTCGATGCGCTGGCCTATGCCGCGATGGGCGAGAAGTTCCTCGACGAGATCAAGGTCGGCAAGGCGCACCCCGCGCAGCCGAACATGATGAAATATGCCGGGACCGAATTGAACAAGCGCCGTCACGAGCTGATGATGGCGGTCGGCGGCTCGCGCTCCCTCGAGTGGGAAAGCGAGGCGACCGAGGGCGGAAAGCCGTCGCGCAACTGGCTGCGGACCAAGGCGAACTCGATCGAGGGCGGAACCAGCGAGGTGATGCTCAACGTCATCGCCAAGCGCATCCTCGACCTGCCGGGGGCTTGAACATTAACCCCCCTCTCGCTTGCGGGAGGGGTTGGGGGTGAGCAAGCGCAACCGCTCGCAGGCCCACCCCGCTGCGACTAGCCAGCAAGCTGGCAAGTCTCGCTGCCCCTCCCGCAGGCGGGAGGGGGGATTTGAATTTCCGGGAGAGGGAACACCAATGCCCCTGTATCACAACGAAGATCAGGCGATGCTCGCCGACACCGCGGCCGGGTTCATGGCCGAGGAAGGCAATATCGCCAAGCAGCTGCGCCACTGGCGCGATCGCAATTGCAAGGACGGCTTCGGCCACGGGTTGTGGAAGCAGATGGCCGAGATGGGCTTCACCGGGATGCTGGTGGACGAGGCCGACGGCGGGCTCGGCATGGGTCATGTCGAGGCGGGTATCCTGCTCGAGGAGATCGGTCGCAACCTGACGCCTTCGCCGTTCCTGACCTCTTCGGTGCTGGCCGCGACCGCGCTGAAGCATGGTTCGGCGGAACTCAAGGGCCGCTACCTGCCCGGGCTGATCGCGGGCGATTCCGTGTTCGCCGTGGCGATCGACGAGACCGC
>JBJTSG010000333.1:0-3278 GCA_046076505.1 Erythrobacter sp.
CTCGGCACGCTCTACGCCTGGTTGACCGACGCCAAGGTCGACGTCGAGACGATGGGCGTCTTTTCGCTGATCGGCCTGGCCTATGCCTTCAAGTTCCTGTGGTCGCCCGCGCTCGACCGGATCGACCTTCCGGGCCTCCGCAGGCTCGGCAAGCGCAAGCAGTGGATCGTCACCGCCCAACTCCTGCTCGGCGCGATTCTGGTGATCCTGTCGCTGCTCGACCCGCTCTCCTCGCTCGGGACCTTTTCGCTGCTCGCCGGGATCGGCGCCTTCGCGTCCGCCACGCAGGACGTGGTGATCGACGCCTGGCGCGTCGACGTCGCCGACGAGGTGGCGACCATCGACATCCTCTCGACCGTCTTCCAGATGGGCTACCGCGTCGCGGCGCTGGTCGGCGGGGCGCTGGCGCTGTTCCTGGCTGAGCGGATCGGCTGGCCGAGCGTCTTCGCCAGCATGGGCGGCATCCTTCTGTTCGTTGGCTTTCTCGGCCTCTTCGCGCCCGATGCCGAACGCAGTGCCGCCGCGCTGGAGAGCGAACGCGCGAACCTTGGCACCTTGCGTCAGCCGGGGCAGATCGCGCCGCGCGTCCGGGCCCTTGCACTCGGCGCGGTCGCGGTGCTGTGGGGCTGGGCGCTGGTGGTGGTGCTCGACTTCATGGTGAGCTCGCTCACCGCGACCCCCGATACCCGCCCGGATTCGACGGAGTTCGTCAGCCAGATGGGGCCGCTGATCGTGATCGCGACCGTGGTGATCCCCGGCCTCATCGCCGGCTGGTTAGAGGCGATGCGCAAGCAGGGCCGCCATGTGCTCACCGCGGCGGTGCCTTCGAAGGGCGGGCTCGATACGGCGCTCGATCACGGCTACCGCGCGCTGATCCTGCCGCTGGCGGAGATCATCGGACGCCTCGGATGGGCGGCGGTGCTGGTGATCGCACTGGTACTTTCCTACCGCATCACCGACGCGATCTGGGGGAGCTTCGCCTACCCCTTCTACCTGGGCGAGCTCCAATACACCAAGGACGAGGTGGCGATTGCATCCAAGTTCTTCGGGGTCGGCGCGCTGATCCTCGGCCTCGCGCTCGGCGGCACGCTGCTGACCGTGATCGGCCGCATGACCACGCTCACGCTGGGCGCGGTGATCGCGGCCTTGACGAACCTCCTCTATGCCGATCTCGCCGTCGGCGGGGCGCGGATGCAGGCCGCAAGCGATGCCGTCGGCTTCACGTGGCTCATCGCGCAGTTCGGTGCCGAGGAGCGCATGGGCCGGCTGATGCTTGCGATCGGCATGGAGAACATCGCCGTCGGTATCGCCGGGGCGGCTTTCGTCGCCTACCTCTCGAGCGTCGTCGCGAAGGGCTACAGCGCAGTGCAATATGCGCTGCTCTCCTCGCTGACGATGCTGGTGGGGACGCTGGGCCGTCCCGCGCTCGGGCAGATGATCGAGGAGCGCGGCTATTACGACGTGTTTCTGCTGACCACCGCGATCGGCGGCTTCGCCGTGGTGCTGTGCGTTATCGAGTGGGTGCGGCAGGCGCGCTCCGGCAGGGCCGCGAACGCGCCGCCGCCGGAGCCGGAGATCTAGTCCGGCAGCTCGCCATTGAGCCTCAGGACCTCGCCCGCGAGGTAGAGCGAGCCGGCGATCAGGACCGGCAGGTCGTCATCGGGCAGCATCGTCATGGCAGCCGGCAGGTTCGGGGCAGGGCGCGCCTGCGGGCCGAAGGCCGACGCCGGGTGCCAGTCGTGCCCCGGAACCGGCACGGCGGTGATGCTGGCGAGCGAATCTCCGAGCGGGCCGATCAGCGAGGCGGGGTCCTTGCCATCGATCATGCCGATCACGAGGTGGAGGCGCTGGCCGGTGAAATGTGCCCCGAGCATCGCACCCGCCTGCGGGTTGTGCCCGCCGTCGAGCCAGACCGCGCGCGTGCCGGCGAGGGGACCGCGCGAGAGGCGCTGCATCCGGGCGGGCCAGCGGGCGTTGCGGAGCCCCGACGCGATAGCCTCCGCGCTCACGGGGACGGCGGCCTGATGCCGCAGCATGGCGACGGCGAGGCCGGCGTTCTCTGCCTGATGCGCGCCCGCAAGCGCAGGCAGGGGCAGGCGAAGGTCGCCCGCCGCGTCGCCATAGACCAGCGCGCCGGCGGTTGCCATGCAGCGCCAGTCCTCAGGAGCGGCGGTGAGGATCGCGCCCTTCTCGCGCGCGACGGCGGCGATGCTGGCAGCCTCCAGCGCGGGCCGCGCCATGCTCACGAGCGGTACGCCGGGCTTGGCGATCCCCGCCTTCTCGAAGGCGATCCGCGCCATCGGCGCGGTCGGCACGCCTTCTTCGGGCGCGAGCAGGAAGCGCTCGTGATCGAGGCCGAGCGCCGCGATCCCGCAGGCGGCGAGC
Source organism: Erythrobacter sp. (assembly GCA_046076505.1). Lineage (GTDB taxonomy): Bacteria > Pseudomonadota > Alphaproteobacteria > Sphingomonadales > Sphingomonadaceae > Erythrobacter. Next base: position 2,386 of record JBJTSG010000333.1, read on the forward strand.
ACCCCGGGCTCGAGCACATTGGTCGCATCGAAGCGCCCGCCCATGCCGACCTCGACCACGCAGGCGTCGGCGGGCGTGCGCGCGAAGGCGAGGAAGGCGGCGGCGATAGTGACCTCGAAGAAGCTCGGGCCGAGGTCCTCGGCCCCCCGTTCACTGGCGTCGAGCACTTCCTCGAGCACCTCGGCGAGCATCGCGTCCTCGATCAATCGTCCGGCCAGCCGGATCCGCTCGTTGTAGCGGACGAGATGGGGACTGGTGGTGACGTGGACCTTGTAACCCTCGGCCTCCAGCATCGCGCGCAGGAAGGCGCAGGTCGAACCCTTGCCGTTGGTCCCCGCCACGTGGAACGTTGGCGGCAGCGCGCGGTGCGGATTGCCGAGCCGCTCCATCAGGGCACGGATCGTGTCGAGCCCCAGCCGACCCTGCGGCAGGCTCAACCGCCCGAGGCGGTCAAGCTGCGCCTGCACGCGCGGGTCGTCGGATTTGCCGAAGTCTCGCATGCGTCCCGTGTCCACCCCTGACCCTCCCGCAAGCGGGAGGGGAGGACTTAAGCCGCCTTGACCGGCTGAAGGTAGTCGAGCACCTGCGCGAGCGTCGCCTTCAGCTCGTGGCGGTGGACGACCATGTCGACCATGCCGTGCTTGTGGAGATACTCGGCGCGCTGGAAGCCCTCGGGGAGCTGCTCGCGGATCGTGTCCTGGATCACCCGCTGGCCGGCGAAGCCGATCAATGCACCGGGTTCGGCAATGTGGATATCGCCGAGCATCGCGTAGCTTGCCGTCACCCCGCCCGTGGTGGGATCGGTGAGGACGACGGTGTAGGGCAGGCCCGCATTGCGCAGGCGCCGCGTCATCACCGTCGCGCGCGGCATCTGCATGAGGGACAGGATCCCC
>JBJTSG010000334.1:0-14292 GCA_046076505.1 Erythrobacter sp.
GCGCTCGGAGAGCACCGGTTGCGCGCCTTTTCGCTCCTCGCGCGGGTTCCCAAGATCGCGGCGCAACTCACGGAAAATCCTGTCCGCCTCGCCGCGGGTCTCGGGCACCGGATCGGCGCCCAGCATCCGGGCGATCACCGCGAACTGGCGGTAGTATTCGTCCTGCTCGAGGGCCGGCATGGAAGGTCGCACGTGCCTGAGGTAACCGGCAAGGAAGCTCTGCGCCTCGGTGACGTGGACCCAGGCAAGGGTGCGCGGATCGGTCGCCGAATAGGGCGTGCCATCGTGCAGCGTGCCGCCGACATGCGCATGGATGCGGTTCACGCGCTCAATCGCCTTCATCGCCGTGTCGCGGTGGCCGTAGGTCGTCACCGCGATGAAGCGCGCGGTGCGCTGCAGCCGCCCGTGCATGTCCGAGCGGAAGTTCGAGTGGTCGAGCACCCCCTGCAGCGCGTGCGGATGGAGCATCTGGAGCAGCAGCGCGCGCACCCCACCGGTCATCATCCCGACGAGATCGGCATGGACCATCCGGATCGGCGTGTCGCGTTCGAACAGTGCCTCGTCCGAAGGCGGCGTCGGGGTCTGGCCCTTGCTCGCGTCGTGGAACACCCCGCGCACCTGATTGACGAGCTTGAGGCGCAGGAGTTCGATCGCGTCGGCCATGTGGGGGATATAGGAGCGATGCCTGCCGAGCGCCAACCGGACTCGCCAAAATGGCAGCCGCGCCTGTCAAACCACCGCTTGCAGCCTCGCGTCATGGCGTTTAACCGAACCACGCAATGACAACGATCCCCTCCGGCGCCAGCGCCATGCCCACCCAGCCCGACACCACCGTCGACGTCCGCGAGACCTTCGGCATCGATGTCGACTGGCAGGTTCCCGCCTTCTCCGTGCGCGACGAGCACGTCCCCGAGACCGACGGCGCCTATGTCTTCGATCCGGACACCACGCTCGCGATCCTCGCCGGCTTCGCGCACAACCGCCGGGTGATGGTGCAGGGCTATCACGGCACCGGCAAGTCGACTCACATCGAGCAGGTCGCTGCCCGCCTCAACTGGCCCTCGATCCGCGTCAACCTCGATGCGCACATCAGCCGCATCGACCTTGTCGGGCGCGATGCTATCGTCCTGAAGGACGGGCTTCAGGTCACCGAATTCAAGGAGGGCATCCTCCCCTGGGCGCTCCAGCACCCCGTGGCGCTGACCTTCGACGAATATGACGCGGGCCGCCCGGACGTGATGTTCGTGATCCAGCGCGTGCTGGAATTCGACGGGCGCCTGACGCTCCTCGACCAGAACCGAGTCATCACCCCCAACCCGTTCTTCCGCCTGTTCGCGACCACCAACACGGTCGGGCTCGGCGACACCTCGGGCCTCTATCACGGCACGCAGGCGATCAACCAGGCGCAGATGGACCGCTGGAACATCGTCGTCGCATTGAACTACCTCAAGCCCGAGGTGGAACAGCAGATCGTCAAGTCCAAGACCCCGCAGTCGGACGACAAGCTGATCGCCGACATGGTCAAGGTCGCCGAACTGACCCGCCAGGGCTTCATCGGCGGCGACATCTCGACCGTGATGAGCCCCCGCACCGTCATCACCTGGGCGCAGAACGCGGCGATCTTCGGCTCGGTCGGCTTCGCCTTCCGCCTCTCCTTCCTCAACAAGTGCGACGAGGCGGAGCGGGTGCTGGTGGCCGAATACTACCAGCGCGTGTTCGGCGAAGACCTGCCCGAGGGCGCCGCGAAGAAGCGTTAACTTCGCTTGGCAGCGAGTGTCCTAGGCTGATAATACAGCCATCGCCATGGCGCTGTTCGACCGATTCTGGAAAGGCTCGCGGGTCCCTGCCGACGACCGGGCCGGTGCGCCTGCCGGCTTCTACGCGCTCTACGAAAGCCAGCGCCCGCGCGACGACGAGGACGACGACGACCTCCCGCCGCCCCCGCGTGGCTCGGGCAAGCCCGATTTCGACCACTGGGACGCGAAGCTCGGGCTGGTCGACCAGGCGCTCGCCGGCGAAGAGCGCAGGCGCCTGCGCTTCTGGCAGCGCAACTACTGGCGCGGCCGCTCGAAGCTGTGGTGGACGGGGCGGGGTTTGTTCGGGTTCTTCGCGGCGCTCGCGCTGATCATCGGCTGGCTCGCCGTCACCGCGCCGCTTTCCAAGAGCCTCGAGCCGATCGCCCCGCCGCAGGTGACGCTGCTCGCCAGCGATGGCACGCCGATCGCGCGGCAGGGGGCGGTGGTGGAAGCGCCGGTCAAGGTCAAGGACCTGCCGCCGCACGTGGTGCAGGCCTTCATCGCGATCGAGGACCGGCGCTTCTACAGCCACTGGGGCATCGACCCCCGCGGGATCGCGCGCGCGGCGTGGACCGGCTATGGCGGCGGCTCGACGATCACCCAGCAGCTCGCCAAGTTCACCTTCCTCACGCCAGAGCAGTCTATCACCCGCAAGGCGCGCGAGGCGCTGATCGCGCTGTGGCTGGAAAGCTGGCTGACGAAGGACGAGATCCTCGAGCGCTACCTCTCCAACGCCTATTTCGGCGATAACCAGTATGGCCTGCGCGCCGCGTCCCTGCACTATTTCTACCGCCAGCCCGAGAAGCTCAGGCCCGAACAGGCGGCGATGCTTGCGGGGCTCCTGCAAGCCCCCTCGCGCTATGCCCCGACCAAGCACTACGACAAGGCGCAGCGGCGCATGGAGCTCGTCATCAAGTCGATGGTCGAGGAGGGCTACCTCACCGCCGCCGAGGCCAAGCGCCTGCCCGATCCTCGCATCGACGTGCGGACCAGGGACGACAACCTGCCGACCGGCACCTACTTCGCCGACTGGGCGCTGCCATTGGCGCGTGAGGGGATGGAGGCGGGCTATGCGCGCTCGGTGCTGAGGACGACCCTCGATGCGAAGCTCCAGGCGCTCGCGAACCGCATCGTCGCGCGCGCACCGCTGGGGGGCGCGCAGGTCGCAATCGTCGCGATGCGGCGCAACGGCGAGGTCGTGGCGCTCGTGGGCGGGCGCGACTACGCCAAGTCGCCCTTCAACCGCGCGACCCAGGCGCGCCGCCAGCCCGGCTCGACCTTCAAGACCTTCGTCTACCTGACCGCGCTTGAGAACGGCTGGGACCCGGACGACACCATCCCCAACACCCCGATCTCCCAAGGCAGCTACCGCCCCAAGAACGCCCGCGAGGCCTATTCGGACCAGATCACCCTCAAGGACGCCTTCGCCTCGTCGAGCAACGTCGCCGCGGTGCGGCTCTTCCAGGCGGTGGGCAGCGACAAGGTGATCCGCACCGCGCGCCGCCTAGGCATTACCGCGCCGATGATCGAGGGCGATCCGAGCCTCGCACTCGGCACGTCCGCCATGACGCTGATGGAGCTGACCGCCGCCTATGCGGGGATCGCCGCCAACGAATACCCGATCGAGCCCCACCCCATCGCGCGCGGCGAGCCGGGATGGTTGGACTGGCTGACGACCCGCAGGAAGTCGATGTCGCGCGGGGTGCATTCCGACCTCGAGGACATGCTGCGCGCGACGATCAATCGCGGCACCGGCCGCAATGCGGCGCTGCCCGTCGCGAACTTCGGCAAGACGGGGACGACACAGGATTACCGCGACGCGCTGTTCGTCGGCTATGCGGGCGACCTGGTGGTCGGCGTGTGGGTCGGCAACGACGACAACTCGCCGCTGAACGGCGTCACCGGCGGAAGCCTGCCGGCGAAAATCTGGCGCGACTTCATGCGCGGGGCGCTCGGCATAGAGGCCGCGCCCGCGCCGCGCGTCACCGAAACGCCCGACCCCGAGGGGCCGGTTCAGCCGCTCGACGTGCTCGAGGGCGAGGAAATCCCGCTCGGGCAGGACGGCGCCAAGCTGCGGATCGAGGGGAACGGGGTGACGATCAGCGGGCCGAATGTGCCGGTGGAGGTGCGGGTCGGCGAGGGCGGGGTGGCGGTGCAGCCAACAGGAGCGCCCTCTCCGGCGCCTTCTCCGCCATCGTGACCGCATCTCCATCCGTTCGCCTCGAGCGAAGTCGAGAGGCCGTGTCAGGTGTCTCAACTAGGCTCGATACGAACGGATACTGAGCACCGTCAAACCATCAGGATGTTCATCACCGCGGTCGCGATCGGGCGGTCGCGGTCGTCCTGCCAGGCTTCGACAGCGATGTTGGCGTTGCGCCGTCCGAGCCGGGTGATGCGCCCCACCGCGAAGCTCGCCTGCGAGCGGCCTGCGGCGAGGTACTGGACGGTGATGTTGATGGGCTTCAACTGCGGGTCGCGCCCGGCAGCGATCAGCGCGGTGCGCAGCGCGGCATAGCCCGCGTTCTCGAGCAGGCCGGCCGTCGCGCCGCCGTGGAAGTGCTCCGGGCGTCCTTCGACATTCTCGCCGAAGCCGACGGTGAGCACCGGCATCCCGTGCTCCTCCTCGCCCGCGAGCGCGATGCCCAGCGAGCGGGCGTAGGCGGGCAGGTCCAGCGGTTCAGTCATGCCCGAGCGCCTCGGCAAGCCCCGGGTTGTGCTGGCGCGGATCGCGGCCGATGGTCATGAAGCAGCCCGCGACATGGGCGACCGGGTCCTCGATGCTCTCGTCATAGGCGATGCCGCGCACGAAGCAGGCCGAGCGGGTGATGCGGTAGCACTCGACCCTGCCGCGCACGCTCGCCCGCTCGCGCGCGGGGCGCTGGTAATCGACCCGCAGGTCCAATGTCGCGACCGGCTCGAAGGTGCCGCGCCTCTGCCAGATCGCCATTCCGCTCGCCATGTCCATGAGGCTGATGATCGGGCCCGAAGCGAGCACCGGCCGGCTGCGGTCGCCGAGCAGGTCCTCGCGCCACGGCAGCTCGAGCTCGACCCAGTTGTCGCCCTGGTCGGTGAAGCGGAGGCCCAGCCAGCCGGTATGGCCGCGCCGGAAGAACCACTTCGAGGCTTCGCGCGCGTCGAACCGGGGGGAGGGGGTGTTCATGGGCGCGGGCATAGGGCGAGCGGCGGCCCGCGCGCAATGGCGGATTTGCGAGGGCCTAGAGCACGCCGCCCGCGAGCCGGTCGATCGCGCCCTGCAGGATCACCGCGGCGGCATGGCTGTCGATCGCGGCGGCGCGCTTGGCACGGCTCATGTCCTGGCCGATCATCGCCGCCTCGGCGGCCTGGGTCGACCAGCGCTCGTCCCAGAGGAGGATGGGGAGCGCGAAGGCCGCGGCGCAGTTCCGCGCATAGGCGCGGCTCGCCTGCGCGCGCGGGCCTTCCGAGCCGTCCATGTTGCGCGGGAGACCGAGGACGATCCCGCGCACGCTGCGGCTCTTGATGAGCTGCCCCAATGTCTCGCGGTCGCGGCCCCATTTGCCGCGCTGGATCGTGGTCCCGTTGGTAGCGAAGCGCCAGCCCGCGTCGCAGGTCGCCGTCCCGATCGTCTTGGTGCCGAGGTCGAGCCCGAGCAGGACGCCGCCGTCCCCCACGGCATCCGCGAACCCCCGCGCGTCCTCGAAGATCAGTTCGCGGGTGTCCACGCGCCGACCCTGCGGATGACGTCCCCTTGCGTGTTCGCCCAGAACAGCGGGATATCGTAGACGTGGTAGTTGTTCCCCGGCAGCACGTAGGAGCCCATCTCCGGCGGCGACCCGATCAGCAGCACGCCGCGGCTGTCGCATTTCGCGGGCACGAGATCGGGCACCAGCTCGCCCTTGGCCATGCTGTCTTCGGGCACCAGCGTCCCGAGATTGGCGCTCGCCGGCGCGCTGCCCCCGATCCGGCCGGTGAGCGGGTTCGAACACAGCATCGGGTCATTGTCGCCCGGTGCCTTGCCGTCGAGCGCAGGCGTCGCCGCATAGGCGTCCAGTACCAGCGAGGGATCGGCGGGTTCGGCATAGCTCGACCAGCTGATCACGCAGGCCGTCTGGTCGGGCGCGGCGCAGGCGGGGATACCCATGACCGGCAGGTCGTGGAGCGTCGAGACCGGCCAGCCGATCACGTAAGCGGCGACCAGCCGCGCTGCGACCGGCGTGCCCTTCACCTCCTCGGCGATGAGGCGCTTCAGGTGCAGCGCGCCCTGCGAATGCCCCGCGAGCACGATCGGCTCTTTCGGATCGACCGTCGCGAGGAAGTAGCGGAACGCCTCGCGCACGTCCGCATAGGCAGCGTCGATCGCCTGCTTGCCTTCGGGTGCAGCGGTGAGGAAGGCGCCCATCGTCGCCTGGCGATAGCGCGGCGCCCAGATCTCGGTGGCGGGGTTGAAGGCGCTCGCCATCCCGCGCAGATAGATGCGGGCGATGCGCTCGGCCTCGGGGTCGCCGCCGTTTGCGAGCGGCGCATTCCAAGCATTGCGGCTGAGGTAGCTCGTCGGGTGCACGAAGAACACCGCGAACCGCTCTTTCGGCTCGGCCGGGGTGGGCAGCAGCCCGCGGTCGCCCGCATGGGCCGGCTGCCAGCGCGCCGGGTCACTCGTCCCAATGCCGGGGCGCGAGTACCAGAGGCCGGGGTCCTCGTAGGCATTGGCATCGAGCGGCTTCACCGGCGCGAACTTCGCCGACGGCACCAACGCGATTTCGGCGAACTGCTTGCCGAACATCTCGAAGGCGATCCGGCCGCCGATCACCAGCACGATCAGGAACGCGATGACGTAGAGGAACTTGCGGGCCATGGCTGCCGCCTTGTCCTTACTTGGCCGTGCCTTCGGCAAGCGGCGGGCGCAGGGTCGTCCAGGCGCGATTGCCGCGCATCGAGGAGAACCACGAAGCCGGGTTCCAGGTGGTCGAACCGTCGAGGCTGAAAGTGATGAACTCCGCGCGCCCGCCGATGTTGGCGAGCGGGACTGCACCGCCGAGGCCGTTCTCGATGGCCGGCGCCCGGCTGTCGGCACTCTGGTCGCGGTTGTCACCCATCACGAAGACGCTCCCTTCGGGGACCTTGTAGGGCCCGAAGTCGTCGAGGCTCTGATCCATGTAATCGATGGTGAGATAGGTCGCGCCGTTGGGCAGGGTTTCGCGCCAGGTCGGCGGGTCGAAGTAGTCTTTCCCGTCAGGGCCGGTCTTGCGGTACTGCTCGAAGGCCGAAAGGCACGGGCTGCCCTTGCAGAGGAGCTCGGGCTCGAAGGGCAGGCGGACCGGCGGCACGACCTCGCGCTTGATGGGCGTGCCGTTCAAGATGATCTGGCCGCCGCGCACCTCGATCGTGTCGCCCGGCAGCGCGACAACGCGCTTGATGTAGTCCTCGTCGCGGTTCGGGTGCACGGGGATGACGATGTCGCCATATTCCGGGGTGCGGGGCCAGACCCGCCACTGCCCGCGCGGCAGCAGGTGGAAGCTCACCGAGGCCCATGACCAGCCATAGGGATACTTGCTCACCACCAGGCGGTCGCCCACCCACAGGGTCGGCATCATCGAGGTCGAGGGGATGTAGAAGGGCTTGGCGACGAGGCTGTGGAAGGCGACCACCGCCAGCAGCATCAGCGCGAGGCCACGGATCTCGGCGAGCCAGTTGACCTTCTCGGGGGTCTCGGCGGCGGGGGTGGTTTGGGTGGATGCCATGGAAAGGGTGGACCGCCTTACAGAGGAATGGCTTCGATGATCACGAAGGCCTGCGCCCAGGGGTGATCATCGGTGAGGGTCAGGTGGATGCGGGCCTCATGGCCCTTTGGCGTCATTTCTTCAAGCCGCAAAGCCGCGCCGCCCGTAAGCGCGAGGGTCGGCGCGCCCGATGGCGCGTTGACGACGCCGATGTCCTTCATGAACACGCCGCGCTTGAAGCCGGTGCCGACCGCCTTCGAGAAGGCTTCCTTGGCGGCGAAGCGCTTGGCGTAGGTGCCGGCGGCGGTGAACGGGCGGCGGCGCGCCTTGGCGATCTCTGTCGGCGTGAAGACGCGGTTCTCGAAGCGCTCGCCGTAGCGCCCGAGCGAGTTCGCGATCCGCTCGATGTTGCACAGGTCCGAGCCGAAGCCGATGATCATTTGAGCGCCCTCACGATCACCGCGGCGAGCAGCCCCAGCGCCATGACGTGGAGCATCACCTGGCTCTTGAAGAGCGGGCTCGCGAAGTCGCCCTTGGCCATCCTGAGCGCGCCGACAAAGCCGAAGATCTGCAGGGCCACCCAGCCGACTGCAAAGGCGACCATCACCCGCGTGCTGAGGGCGAAACCGAGGAAGCCCACGCCGAGCAGGAACAGCGCCGCCGCGCCGAACGCCCAGCGCTTCTGTTCGCCGGTGAGCGCGGGGAGGGCAGGGTCGGCCACGCCTAGCGCGCCTCGTCCATGAGTTCGCGCATCCGCCGGATCGCGGTCTCGAGCCCGACGAACACCGCCTCCCCGATAAGGTAGTGCCCGATGTTGAGTTCCGCGATCTGGGGGATGGCGGCGATCGGCTGGACGTTCTCGAAAGTGAGGCCGTGGCCGGCGTGGGGCTCGATCCCGTTCTTGGCGGCAAGCGCTGCCATGTCGGCGATGCGCTTCACCTCGCGCGCGACCTTTTCACGGTCGCCGTCGAGCAAGGCGTGGGCATAATCGCCGGTGTGGAATTCCACGACCGGCACGCCGAGGCGCAGCGCGGCGTCGAGCTGGCGTTCCTCGGCGCCGATGAACAGCGACACGCGGATGCCTGCGGCTTTCAGCTCGCCGACGATGGGCATGAGCGTGTTGTGCAGCCCCGCCGCGTCGAGCCCGCCTTCGGTGGTGCGCTCCTCGCGCTTCTCGGGGACGATGCAGGCGGCGTGCGGCTTGTGGCGCAAGGCGATGGCGAGCATCTCGGGCGTCGCCGCCATTTCGAGGTTCAGGGGCAAGTCGGTCGCGGCCTGGATGCGCGCCAGGTCCTCGTCGCGGATATGGCGGCGGTCTTCGCGCAGGTGCGCGGTGATTCCGTCGCCCCCGACGCGCGCGACGATCTCGGCCGCGCGCACCGGGTCCGGGTGATCCCCGCCGCGCGCGTTCCTGATCGTGGCAACGTGATCAATGTTGACGCCAAGGCGAAGGTGGGAGGGGGTAAGTGTCAAAGCGGGGTTCCCGTCGCACACAGCGCGGCGCGCATCACATCGTGGGTGATGCCCGCCTGCTGCCAGATTTCGCCGAAAGCGGCCTCGGCCTCGGCGCGGTTGGAGGTCATGATAATCACCACGTCGAGATCGGGCAGGATGATGTTGCGCAGCACCACCCCGCCGATGAAGCCGCGCCGCTCGATGATGCGCACGGGTGTGTCGCCGCAGTCCTTGAGCGCCGAGCTGAAGGCCCACTGGCCGAGAGCGGCATAGCCCCATTGCGGCTCGCCGTCCCACATTTGCGTCCGCTGCGCCTCGGGGATGAGCTTGCCGGTCATCAGCGCTTGGTCGAAGGCGAGGAGGTCCCGCATGGTGCCATAGAGCGCGCCCGCACCGCCGAAGTTTTCGAGCCGGAAGGCGGTGCTTTCGGGCTTGCCCGCGACGAAGCCGGCCACGGTCGGTTCGGCGCGCGGGAACACGCCCACGCTGGCGAGGCCCAAGGGCTTCGCGATCCGCTCGGCGATCAGCGTCGCGTAGGGCTTGCCGCTGGTCGCCTCGATCACCGCGGTAGCCATGATGAAATCGCAGTCGCCATAGAAGAACTCGGCCCCCGGCTCACGCGTGGTCGGCCCCTCGCACCAGGGGCGGCCCGTGGCGGGGCTGCCGAGGTCGACCGTATAGAAGGTGGTCCAGTCGTCCCGGTCCACCGGCGCATCTTCGGTGCGCGGCAGGCCCGAGATGTGCTGCATCATCATCCGCGTGGTGATGCGGCCCGCGTTGGGGGCCTTGCTGTCGGGGAGGTAGCGGGTGATCGGCGCGTCGAGATCGATGCGGCCTGCGGCGACCTCCTGCATGGCGATGGTGGCGGTGACCTGCTTGCTGACCGAGGCCCAGCGCCAAACCTTGCCCAGTTCGTGCGGCGCGCTGCCGCCCGGGGCAAGGGTGCCGACGGTCCGTTCGAACACGATCCTGTCCCCGCGCGCGATCAGCACGGTGCCGGGCGCGGCGATGGGATCGAGCGAGGCGGCCACCGCATCGGCATTGATCGGCGGCGGCGGGGTCTGCGCAGCGCCGGGAACGCTTCCTAGGATCAGGCTTGCATATCCAAGGAGCATTCTCATCGCGTCATTCCTTCCGGCTGCCGGGTTTGGTTACCTCTACGGCTGCCAGCTCCGGGGGGATGCTTTCGGCGTCATAGGTCGGGAAATCGATGGCGAGCAGCGGATAGAAAGGCACGCCGAGATCGACCGAACCGCAGGAGCGGTCGATGATTGCGCATTCGGCGATGACCTCGCCGCCCTCGCGGGCGACCGCGGCGATCGCCTCGCGGCTGGAGAGGCCGGTGGTGACGACGTCCTCGACCATCAGCACCTTCGCGCCCTTCTCGAGCGCGAAGCCGCGGCGCAGGTGGAACACGCCCTCGGGCCGCTCGAGGAACAGCGCGTCCCTGCCGAGCGCCCGGCCGACCTCGTGGCCGATGATGATCCCGCCCATCGCCGGGGAGACCACCACGTCGACCGCGGCGCGCACATCTTCCGGAAGGCCGGCGGCCACCGCCTCGGCAATTCGGGCGGCGCGCATGGGGTTCATCAAGACCCGCGCGCATTGCAGATAATGTCCGCTATGCTTGCCCGAAGAGAGCTTGAAATGACCTTCGAGCAAAGCGCCCGAGGCGCGGAATTCGTCCAGTACAGCATCGGGATTCATGGACGAACTCCTTAAGAAAGATAGGGAAAGACGCCTGATTGCGCGGCAGGCATGGGCCGGTGCATAATTTTCTCCCTAGAAGCGCTTGAGCGCCTCGGCAAGCATGGCTAAGGGCGAGGGTGACGCAGGCCCTCCGGGCCAGTGAAACGCTGTCTGTTGCGGGTCCGAGGGGGCCGGGCGCCGGGCGGTATGGGATCAGATTCGAACCACTTGGACAATCGCAATGGGTCAGAGGCACACCCGTATGAACAAGGCTATCCTGGTGGCGCTCGCTGCCGGGCTCGCGGCGTTTGCGCCGTTGGGCATCGCGGCTGAGGCCGCCGCTCCCGCTCCGGCTGCCGCCGTCGCGGCTCCCGCCACCACTGCGGCCCAGGCCGGCGAAGTCCCGGGCGCGCAGACCGCGCCGGGCGTCGAGGCGCTGCCGGGCAACAAGACCCCGGCCGAAGCCGCCGCCGCGCCTGCGGGCGAGGGGGCCTACACCCCGATGGCCCCGACCAAGGGCAAGGGTATGCCGACCTCCTACGAGGACAGCCCGCTCAAGAGCATGCACTTCCAGGACCAGTATTCGGCCAATGGCGAATACGCGCTGTGGATGCACGACATGATCCTGCTGCCGGTGATCACCGCGATCAGCCTGCTGGTGCTCGGCCTGCTGCTCTACGTGGTGGTGCGCTTCAACCGCCGCGCCAACCCGGTCGCTTCCAAGACCACCCACAACACCCTGATCGAGGTCGTGTGGACGATCGTGCCGGTGATCATCCTCGTGATCATCGCCGTTCCCTCGATCACCCTGCTCGCGCGCCAGTACGAGCCGGCGCCGGCCAACGCGGTGACGATCAAGGCGACCGGCTACCAGTGGTACTGGGGCTATTCCTATCCCGACCATGGCGACTTCGAGGTCGTCTCGAACATGCTCGACGATGCCGAGGCGCTGAAGCGCGGCGAGCCGCACCAGCTCGCGGTGGACAACCGCATGGTCGTGCCCGCCGGCGTGCCGCTGCGCAGCCAGACCACAGCCTCCGACGTGATCCACGCCTTCGCGGTGCCCTCGCTGTGGTTCAAGATGGACGCCGTTCCCGGCCGCCTCAACGAGCGCATGCTGACCATCAAGGAGCCGGGCGTGTACTACGGTCAGTGCTCCGAGCTGTGCGGCGCGCGCCATGCCTACATGCCGATCGTCGTCGAGGCGCTGCCCCCGGCGCAGTTCGCGGCCTGGGTGAAGGCGCAGGGCGGTCAGATGCCGGGCGAGGGCGATGCTCCGGCTGCGCCGACCGCGGCACCGGTCGTCGGCGGCCCGGCGCAGGCCCCGGCCGACGCTATCGAGACCAAGCCGGCTCCCGCCGCCTGATTTGACCGACAAGATTTACGCAGAAGAGTAGCTGACCATGGCAACCACCGCTGAAGGCTTCGACATCCACCATGATCACGGGCACGACGCCCACGATCATGCCGACCACAAGCCGGGCTTCTTCGCCCGCTGGTTCATGTCGACCAACCACAAGGACATCGGCACGATGTACCTGATCTTCGCGATCATCGCGGGGATCGTCGGCGGCGCGATTTCGGGCATCATGCGGGTCGAGCTCGCCGAGCCGGGCATCCAGTACCTGCAGTGGTGGGCCCAGTTCATGGGCGGCGGCAATGATCTCAACACCGCGCTCCACATGTGGAACGTGTTCATCACCGCGCATGGTCTCATCATGGTGTTCTTCATGGTCATGCCGGCGATGATCGGGGGCTTTGGCAACTGGTTCGTGCCGCTGATGATCGGTGCGCCCGACATGGCCTTCCCGCGCATGAACAACGTCTCCTTCTGGCTGACGGTCGCAGGCTTCTTCAGCCTGCTGTTCTCGCTGTTCGTTCCCGGCGGCACCGGGCCGGGCGCGGGCACCGGCTGGACCGTCTACGCCCCGCTGTCGACCAAGGGCTCGGTCGGCCCGGCGGTCGACTTCGCGATCTTCTCGCTGCACCTGTCGGGCGCGGGCTCGATCCTCGGTGCCACCAACTTCATCACCACCATTTTCAACATGCGCGCGCCGGGCATGACCCTGCACAAGATGCCGCTGTTCGTGTGGTCGGTGCTGGTCACCGCCTTCTTGCTGCTGCTGGCGCTGCCGGTGCTCGCCGCGGCGATCACCATGTTGCTGACCGACCGCAACTTCGGCACGACCTTCTTCGATCCGGCCGGCGGCGGGGACCCGGTGCTCTACCAGCACCTGTTCTGGTTCTTCGGCCACCCGGAAGTCTACATCATGATCCTGCCGGGCTTCGGCATGATCTCGCAGATCGTCGCGACCTTCAGCCGCAAGCCGGTGTTTGGCTACCTCGGCATGGCCTACGCCATGGTCGCGATCGGCGTCGTCGGCTTCATCGTCTGGGCGCACCACATGTACACCGTGGGTCTCGACGTGAACACGAAGATGTACTTCACCGCGGCGACCATGGTGATCGCGGTGCCGACCGGCTTGAAGATCGTCAGCTGGATCGCGACGATGTGGGGCGGCAGCCTCCAGTTCAAGTCGCCGATGGTCTGGTCGCTGGGCTTCATCTTCCTGTTCACCGTCGGCGGCGTGACCGGCGTGGTCCTCGCCAACGGCGGGATCGACGACAACCTCCACGACACCTACTACGTCGTCGCGCACTTCCACTACGTGCTGTCGATGGGCGCGGTGTTCTCGATGTTCGCCGGCTTCTACTACTGGTTCCCGAAGATGAGCGGCCGGATGCATTCCGAGCTCCTGTCGCACCTCCACTTCTGGACCTTCTTCATCGGCGTGAACGTAATCTTCTTCCCGCAGCACTTCCTGGGCATGCAAGGCATGCCGCGCCGCTACCCGGACTATGCTGAGGCGTTCCACTTCTGGCACCAGATCAGCACCTACGGCTACTACATCATGGCCGGATCGATGCTGTTCTTCTTCGTGAACATCCTCTACGCGCTGGTCGCCGGCAAGAAGGCCGAGGCGAACCCCTGGGGCGAAGGCGCGACGACGCTCGAGTGGACCCTGCCGAGCCCGCCGCCCTACCACCAGTTCGAAACGCTGCCGGTCATCACCGACGCGCACGACTACCACGATCACCGTCCTGCGACTGCGTGATCGGCTCCCGCGAGGGGCATGAGAAACACGGGGGAGCGCGGCTGATCGTAAGCCGCGCTCCTTCGCAATGGAACCGACGCTGACGATGGCAAGCACCGCACCCCAGACCGCAGTCCTGATGCCCACGGAGTGGCGCGATTTCTTCGCGCTCACCAAGCCGCGGGTGATGACGCTGGTGATCTTCACCGCGATCTGCGGCGTGCTCGCAGCGCCGGGGCACATCCACCCGATCATCGGCTTCACCGCGATCCTCGCCATCGCGATGGGCGCAGGCGGTTCGGCGGTGCTCAACATGTGGTGGGAAGCCGACATCGACGCCGGCATGAAGCGCACCCGCAGCCGTCCGCTGCCCGGTGGCCGGATGCGGCGCGATGACGCGCGCGACTTCGGCATCTTCCTCTCGGGCGTCTCGATCGTGCTGATGGGCCTCGCGGTCGGCTGGATCGCCGCGGCGAGCACCGGCAGCGCCAGCAGCAGCAAGAAGGCGGTGACCAGCACCGACCACACGAACAGCGGCATCTTGTGCAGGGTCATGCCCGG